>CAKPXN010000008.1 GCA_934202095.1 uncultured Veillonella sp. | reverse complement strand
TCCTGTAAAATACAGGGAAGCATCCATGTGTTTAGGCTAGTAAATAATATGTGTCCAGGAAAATGGGTACATATCAAATTCGGTGGTGCTTTTATTCTCCTATACCATACACATATGGATTGTGTGTGTTGTGTGTGTATTGTGTGTTGTGAGAGAGATATTTATATACATCATGTATATACTTATGAATAGGGAGGGAACCCTTCATAAGGAGGCCCTAAGGCGACAGACGGCATAGGAGAGAGTCAATGTTTGTCTGATCCACCAAAGGGCCCATATGGGATGCAATTGGGAGATTGGATGCACCCTATCGCGCCGATGGGATGACGCGATATATGTGTATGGTATTTATGTACAATCACATCTGTTTACCACCTAGGCCTATGGCGGCTAACTGAGACCATCTTAGCCACCGCGTATGAGATGTAAATTAAGATATCTGACCTGCCCAATTTATTGCATGAAATATATATGAATTTTCGGCTAAATTTCTATAGAATTTTTACAAATATAATTCATGAATCATCAATTCATATTGTGCCTACTAATTCCTGTGAAAGCCCATGCTGTATAACATAACACTAACTATTAAACATCAATTATTTCAATATAATACAATCCTAGATAATTCATGAGCAAATTTTTAGAAAAAACGCCTTATATACAAAAAAGCCACAAGGTGTTAACCTTGTGGCCATTGGAGCTGATAATAGGATTCGAACCTACGACCTACTCATTACGAATGAGCCGCTCTACCAACTGAGCTATACCAGCATGTGTATAGTAACATCCTACTCCTATTGCAGTAAGATGTCAAATACACCTATTTTACGCCTTTTACAGATACGAGTTCACCTGTGAAAGCGTCTACATGTACTGCGATTTCTTGATGATTAGCTGCACCAAATTCTACATCGTACACGAAGCGACCTTTTTCATTTTTTACAGACCAACTATTGAGACTTGTCGCTTGACCTTTTGTTTGAGCAAAGGCAAAGTTAACAACTGCTTCTGGCGCTAAGATACGGGTAGGATCAAAGGCCTTCTTCTCTAAACCAACCTTATATTCCCCTTCTTTTATTTCACCAATTTGATTTGTATTGTAGTTGTATTTCAACTCATATTTACCTGTTGAATCAAAGCCTTCAACTTCGTATTTAATTTGACCGTCTTCGCCATCGAATGCAATTTCTGTAATCGCTGCTTTTGGATGTTGTTGAATGAAAGCATTAAGCAATGTATTGGCACCTACAATAGCTGCATGATTAGCATCAACAACTGCTACTGTTGGTTGTACCGGTACAATACTAGCCGCATCAACAGCTGGTGCATTTACCCCAAATGCCGCTGCTAGTACCAATGCAATGCCGCCTTTTACGAACATAGATTTCATAAGTTCCTCCTACATAAATTGTATTAGTAAATATTCCATATACTCCTATTATACACAATAATTAGGACTTTCACGAATAAAATCATATCCTAAATAACACCATGAATAGATAGCATGTGTTACAATTTAATTATCAAAACAGTAGTTAATAATATATATAAGTGAGTACTATGATTTCGTTATATCCAACCTTTTACCATACATTTCAATGCAAAGCTGATCAATGTCACCATACATGTTGCCAAAAATGGACCATCGATGTAGATAAGGAGACAGCTAAATTATATCAAACGCTACCTACGCCATTAGGTGAAGACCTACGGAAATTTATGACCGTCGATGACGAAGGCTATTATTTTATGTTTAGCGACAAACAGCCCACCTGTCCCCTACTACGGGAAGACGGATTGTGTCGCGTTGTTTTAGAACTGGGCGAAGATAGTTTATGTGATACATGCCATATGCATCCTAGGTTCTATAAATATATCGAAGACCTAGAACTTTGCGGCGTAGGTCTATCCTGCGAAGAATCAGTAGAAAAGCTATTAGCTACCAAAGGCGATCAATTGCTATTTACCATTGAAGATGATGACGGTGAGTTTACCGCTGAGGACAGGCCAGTACTAAAAAATATCTTCGAACTTTTAGCATTAGGTATCAAGCCAGAGATTTGTCAGTTTACACCCAATCAATCCATTCCTTACTGCCAAGAGTTAGTTAATGTATATAAAAAAACAGAGCCTATCGATGAGGAGTGGACAAAACAGCTAGGTCTTTTACAAGACATGCTATCATCAACAACGGCATCAACTACAATGGATTTGCTTGCAGCTGATACCATCGACACATCCGTGCTCAACAAGGTGTATCAGTATATCCTGTATCGTCAAATCGATATGCTAACGGAGTATTCCTTAGGTAGCCTCATTCGATACGCCTTTGACGCCACATTGTTCATCGCATTACTAATTCATCAATTTGGAAATATGCCAGAACAAATTAGACGATGGTCTGAGCAAATCGAGTATGATGAAGATAATGTGGCATTCTTATTTAATGCATATGAAAACAGCAACTACAACAAATAATGTGCAGTTGCCATATAATGATAAAAAGACACATTCCAAAAAACGGAATGTGTCTTTTTAAAATAATAGTATGCCTAAAAATTTTATGCCTATCCAGATGATGTACGCGCTACATATAACGAGAAGTCCTTCAAAAGCATTTCCCGAAACGGAGGCACCCACGATGCGCCCTACTACGGAAATTAAGGACATGGTGAGAAGAATGCAAATAATTGTAAGAAATACGCCTAATAACAACACGAGAACAACGGGCGCTTTTGCAAAAGCAAGAAGCACGCCAAAGCTCAACATGTAAATTCCAATCACTACTTGCGCATACGCAATACAATGGAACACGCCTGTTAAAATGGTCATCGTATAACAATGACGAGCACGCCATAATGCATATCCGCTGATAAGTATAGCCATAACTAAAGCTTTCACAATCAGCAACAGCCATCTACTCACGTCCCAAAGAGGTGTTGTGGTACTTAATTGTTGTAACAATCCATTAAGTTCAATGACATTAACCATTGGGAGATGTTCGAGCTTTACGAATGTAGTGGGATTCATGATGAAGTTTTTCATGGCCGCCGCATATACCGAATCACCTATGGCGGTGAATTGGTAACATATAATAGCCAGTATAATCATGACGATTAACTGAGTCATACTGGTGCGTTGACGATATATGCGTACGCCATCCGTATCGATAGGCCCTACTAATCGATCAAAGAATTCAATCATATGTCCTCTTAATACTTATTAATACAACACAATACAAAGTATGCGTCAATGCACATAAACAGTGCATTATTTCATGAAACGCTCATTCATTATAACATAAAAGCAAGGTATAGAGTATACCTTGCTTTTAATTTTATTATATTTTTATGTTATAAATAGTTTAACTTTACTTATAAAAAGTTATTGCAAACTTCCTAAGATTTTAGTCAAATTATCATCCATTCGTTCAAGATATGTTTTATCGTCTTCCTTGCTTTCGATAGTATAAATGGTTTCTACCTTAGCGCCTACTTCTTGAGCTAATGTCTTGGATACTTCTGGGCTAGCCATTTCTTCGGCGAAGATTGTGGTAATCTTGTTTTCCTTGCAGTATTCGATGAGCTTAGCCAATTGTGCCGCATTTGGTTCACCTTCTGCAAACACATCTTCTACGCTATTTTGTTCTAACCCAAAGTCACGGCATAGATATGCAAAAGCAGCATGACCTGTTACAAAGTTTTTATGTGGAGCTTTTGCAAATTGACCTTCGTATTTTTGAATCATCGCATCTAATTTTGCCACATAATCATTGTAGTTCTTTTCGTAATAATCCTTATTCGTAGGATCTACCTTTACCAATGCATCCTTAATATTTTTAACTTCGATCTTAGCATTTTTCAAAGACAACCATGTATGAGGGTCTTCAGCGCCATGTTCTTTAATTTCTTCAGGATCTGTGTTTTTAATAGCCTCTACACCATCAGATGCTTTCACAGATACAAGTTTGTCATTTTTAGCCGCATCAATCGCTTGTTGCGCCCAAGGTTCCATGCCGAGTCCGTTATAAACGAATACTTGCGCTGATGCCAATTGTTTCATATTTTCTGGTTTCAATTCAAAGTCATGAGGCTCTGTGCCATCAGGAATAATCGTAGATACCTCTACCTTATCGCCACCGATAGCCTTCGCAAATTCAGACATAGCATTAAAACTTGCTACCACTTGGATTTTCTTACCTGCTTGTTCCTTTGGCGCATCATTACCACAGCCTGCAAATAGAGCAGCCATCAGCACGCCAACTACTAACAATACCAGTTTCTTGACCATAGGAGGCCTCCTTTTTTTTAATCCTGAGTGCTCATGCTATTATAGTATATATAGTATTCTTTAGTTGCAGTTGCGACTCAGTTGCATTTGTAATATAGTTATAGTATAAACGTAGTAATAATTTTGTCAATCGGAAAAGTGGTTTTTATGTTATCAATTCAACATCTTTATTTTTCATACCAAGGTCAACCACCCTATGTGCTAAATGATTTAAACTTAGAGGTACATAGCGGCGATTATATTTCCATCGTAGGCGACAATGGTTCTGGTAAAAGCACCCTCTTGCGCCTCATTCTAGGTTTTCTAACACCTGTGAAAGGTTCCATCACATGCCACACGAACAATATTCGTTATGTATCACAAAAGAATGATTTCTCCCATGCGGGATTTCCTATTACAGTCCATGAAATTCTAGATTCTTATCGTAAGCTGTTAAAAATCAAAGATAAACAAGAAGTCAATCGAGTCCTAGAGCTTACACATATGACAAAATTTAAGGACCGTCTCATCAGCAAATTATCCGGTGGTCAAGCACAACGCGTATCTATCGCACGCGCCCTTATCGGTAGCCCAGATCTCATCATTCTCGACGAACCATCAACGGGCATCGACCGCAAGAGCCAAGAAGGCATTTATGCGCTCTTGCGTACATTGAATCAAGAGCATCATATAACGATTATCTCTGTAGAGCATAATTTAGAAATGGCCCTTGCCAATTCAACAAACATCTACCACATTGCAAATGGTCAAGGGCATCTCTGCTCCCCTGAACAATACGCCAGTGAAATTATGCATAACACAGGACGTAATCCTGTAGACCACGAAAATTGCTCCTGCTTTACAGACGTGACAGCTCAGGCTCAAGCTCAAACCGATGATAACAAAGCTAAGGAGGTGCGCCATGTTTAATTATGATTTCATGCAAAATGCCTTCTTCGTAGCCGTCTGCATTTCTCTATTATGCCCATGCATCGGTATATTTATGGTACTACGCCGGTCCAGTATGATTGGCGACACTATGAGCCATGCATCGCTCGCCGGGATTACCCTTGGTTTATTGACCAATACGAACCCTATATTAGGGGCTTTCATATTTACCGCCATCTGCGGTGCCCTCATCGAGTTCTTGCGAAAATATTTTTCCCACCATCTCGATTTAATTCTCACCATTATCTTGTCGCTCAGCATCGGTACGGCCATTACTCTCATTAGTTCGGGCAAGCTGAAAGCTAACGCTAACGTATTCTTTTTCGGCAGCATCTTAACTGTAAATACAACGGACATGATTAGTATTGCAGTGCTTACCATACTATCTGTATTAACCTTATATTTCCTATACAACTCACTTCTATATATCGCATACGATGAAGAGGCAGCACGGGTGGCAGGTGTAAAAGTGGATTTGATTAACTATGTATTTGCCATCTTAATGGCTGCAGCCGTATCCATTTCCATCAAAATCGTGGGCGTTCTCGTATTGAGTGCCATGATTGCCTTGCCGGTAGCCTCTGCATTGCAATTAGAAAAAGGTTTTAGAACAACATTACTTTGCTCCATTGGATTTAGTTTACTCGCCATGATCATCGGCCTATTTGGGTCCTATTACCTCAATGTGGCACCAGGTGGCTTTGTATCGCTTACATCGGTATTCATCCTATTAGTGGTACTCATCATCAAAAATATTAAATCCATTATTCGGAGAATACAATTTAGTAAATAAACATCATGTATATACAAACATGTACTGTTAATCTTTACCCCATAATAGAAAGCGTTATTATGAATACCACACATTGGCCAGAAGGCATAAAAAAGACCAAACAGCGTGAAGCCATTTGGTCCGTATTAACCGCAACAGATAAACCAATTACTGCTATCGAAATCGCAGAGAGATTAGGTGATGGAAGCACCACCTGGATGTCTACCATCTACCGCACTCTTGAGTTACTAGAAACAAAAGATATCGTCACACGTACCACTATCATGGGCAGCGACATGGCATACTACGAAATTACACCCCATACACACCGCCACTATGCGGTATGTACAAAATGTGGAGCTATGATACCACTCCATACATGCCCCGTCGTAGAAATGCCACAGGAACTTATAGATGCGGAATTTACTATAACTGAGCATCATTTAGAGATAGCGGGTATATGTAAAAACTGTAAAAATAAATAAACTGCCAAAGGGCCCCTAGTTCTATATACTAGGGGCCCTTTCATATGGGATATCCAATATTAATCTATATAGTTTTTAATCGCTTCATTGAACAATGCTACCTTATATTCTCTAATTTCATAGGTTGCCAATTGATCTGCATAGTATGCGTCAAATTGTACAGCCTCTTCTAATTCCTCAGCTGTTCCTTGAGCGATAATGAGGCTTTCACCAGAGTTATCTGGTCTTGTGCCAAACATTAAAAATTTTCCTGCATCAAAATATGTTTTATACCAGATATGATGCTTCTCTCTCAATGCATCGAATGCTTCCGGCGGAATGCGATTCATATCTAGTTTGATAGAAATCGTATACATAATAGGCTCCTATATAATCTTGCTCTACCACACTATATGTATCCCTCTCTTACCTATAGTATAGCATTTTTCCAACAATGTATCCATCACACAGCAGTTAACAGGGCCTAGTCGTTAACGACTAGGCCCTATTTATTAGATACAATATAAAATTGTTAAGCTTTCACCATTTACAACATCAATGGAGCAATCACGAAGCCAAGAGCTACAGAAATAACGATAGCAAGGACTCCAGGGATGAAGAATGGGTGATTAAATACGAGATGACCGATTCGGGTCGAACCCGTATCATCCATTTGTACAGCCCCCAAAAGTGTTGGGTATGTAGGCAATACAAAGAGTGCAGATACGGCCGCGAAGGATGCGATAATAATGTATACAGACCCTGTATTTTCTGGTGTAATACCTAATGCAAGGATTACAGCTGGTACAAGCGCTTGTGTCGTCGCCGCTTGGCTATACAAGAGTGTACTAGCAAAGAAGAAGGCGACTGCCAACAAGAATGGATACGCTGTTACCATACTGGATGCCATGGCTTTGATTTCAGGAATATGACCTTTTACAAAGGTATCGCCTAACCATGCTACACCGAGAACGCAGACACAGGCAGATAAACCAGATTTGAATGTACTTGTGTTGACAAGTTCTGCTGTATCTAGTTTACAGAAGAATGTAATGGCCGCCGCAATAATCATCATGAAACCAACGATGGCATCATTTCGGCCAAAGATAACCGGTTTAATGATACCAATATTCTTAGAAATCGCTGTTGCATAGAATACGATACAAATAATACCGATTAAGAAAATTAAAACAGATTTTTTCGCACCTGGTTTTAAATGGAAATCCACATTCTTTTCGCGTGGTGGTGCCACATGACCTGCTGCCAAACGTTCTTGGTAAACAGGATCAGAGGTCAAATCATTGTTCGCAAAGGTCGACATGATAAACGCCGTAATCATAACCGCAATAAAGGTTGTGGAAATACAAATGCCCAACAATGTTGGATAGCTAACACCGAACGGTTCAAGGAATCCACTCATAGCAACAACCGCTGCGGATACAGGGCTTGCGGTAATACCAATTTGGCTCGCTACAACGGCAATCGATAGTGGTACGGAAGGCTTGATGTTCTCGCTCTTTGCAACCTCTACAATTACAGGAATCATAGAAAACGCCGTATGACCTGTACCAGCCAAGATTGTCAAGAAATACGTAACTGTAGGAGCTAAATAGTTAATGTGTTTAGGATTTTTACGCAAGATATTTTCCGCAATACGTACTAAATAATCTAAACCACCGGCCAACTGCAATGCACAAATCGCTGCAATGGCTGACATAATGATTAAGATAACATCCCAAGGAATTTGCCCTGGGAACATGCCCATGCCGAGGCTCAGCAATACGACGCCGAGGCCGCCAGCATAACCGATGCCCATGCCACCGAGGCGCACGCCCAAGAAGATGGCACCGAACAAGATAATGACTTGCATAATTACATAAATGTCCATACGATGACCTCCTTTGAATATATATACTATACATATATAGTATCATAGATATGCAGAATAATCATCGTATTTTGAGAATGTATAGAATATATTTTGAATTATGCAAAGAAAATGCTTCCAATTATAAAATAATTGGCTTCAAATCTTCTAATACGCCCTCTTCTTCTGTGGCACGTTTAATACTTTCACCTACGATGCGAACCATATCTTCCAATTGTTCTACCGTGGACGCCAATGGTGGCATAAGGATAACCACATCGCCGATTGGGCGGCAAATAAGGCCTTGTTCACGAGCGAGAACGGCAACCTTTGCACCTACCGCATCATTTGGACGATACGCTTCATGAGTAGCAACGTCCTTTTCGAGTTCAATGCCTACGATAAGGCCACGTTGACGCACTTCTTTAACATGTTTTAACTGTTCAATAGGTTTGAGTGCCTTTGTGAAAGCTTCGATTTTCGCAGGTAATCCTTCGATGACCTTTTCATCGCGGAATACTTTCAACGAAGCCAATGCAACAGCACATGCCAAGGCATTACCGGTGTAGGAATGGCCATGATAGAATGTTTTCTTTTCTTCAAATGTGCCAAGGAATGCATCGAATACGCGTTTTGTAGTCAATGTAGCGGCCAATGGCAAATAACCGCCCGTAATCCCTTTGGATAAGGTCATGAAATCAGGCGATACGCCTTCATGTTCACAAGCAAAGAATTTACCTGTACGGCCAAAGCCTGTTGCCACTTCATCAACGATGAGGAATACATCGTGTTTGGCAGTTAACTCACGAACGCGTTTTAAATAGCCGTAAGGCATAACGAGCATACCAGCTGCGGCTTGCACTAATGGTTCCATAACGAGAGCTGTAATTTCGTCCCCTTCTTCATTGAGGATGCGTTCCAATTCTGCTAAGGACTCTTCAAATGCTTTATCTCGATCTGCTACATCACGATATACACCAGGGCTTGGTAAAGTTAACGGTTTGAACAACAAATTATGGAACACTTGATGGAACAACTGAATCCCACCTACGGATACAGTACCTAATGTATCACCATGATAGCCCGCATTGAGTGCGATAAATTTCGTTTTCTTTGTTTGACCTACTAATTGACGGTATTGGTACGCCATCTTAATAGCGACTTCAATCGCCGTACTGCCATCATCGGATAAGAACACCTTTTCCAAACCTTCTGGTGCAAGTTCAACTAATTCTTTACACAACTGTGCTGATGGAGGGCTCACCAATCCGAGCAATGTGCTATGCGCAATCTTATCCACTTGGTTCTTCAACGCTTGATTAAGCACAGGGTGATTATGGCCGTGAATATTAACCCACAAGGATGATACGCCATCATAATACTTTTTACCCTTGTCATCGATCAAATACACGCCTTCACCGCGTTCGATAACTACAGGTTCTTGTGCTAACCAGTCTTGCATTTGTGTAAATGGATGCCATACGAATTCATGGTCCCATTGTGCAATTTGTGAAAGTTGTTTCTCTGCCATCATAACACCTCATACTTACTATCTAAATATTTATATATCTATACATCTATACTTTTTTACATTTGTAAATTTATACTATGTGCCCCAACTATTTTAGAACTATAGAGCACATCTAAACGTGCGTTAAAAGCCTTTAAATAGGGCTTTCACTAAATGCCCCATACAGTTTGCCAAATCTTAGCCGAATCTAAGAACGAGCGTCCCCATCCAAGTTTGATATGAGCCTGATTAGGTCCTTGGTACGGAGGAAGCACACCAAGCACTGGAATACCGGTATACCGTTCCATATCCTCTATATTCGTCTTTAATAAGAATGGATCCACCACAGTCGTATCATTGACAATGATACCTTTCACATCGATATGATGTTGTTGTGCATACTCATACGTTAACACAACGCGATTGATAGAACCTAGACGCCCATCAGCAACCAATATGGCAGGGTATGCAATATCCGTCATAAGGTTTGTAAACGTAATATCCTTAGTAAGAGGCGTTGTAATCCCGCCAGCCCCTTCTACAAATGTAATATCGTGTTGATTTACCACCGTTTTTACATGGTCCACAATCTCTTGATAGTCGATATCTACACCGGCCAACTCTGCAGCTAAACGCGGTGAATAATCCCCAGCTAACGCAATAGGATTCACCTCACGACGGCGCGACTCAGGAATACCTACAGACTGCATCAAATATGTAGCATCCTTACTTTCAAGGCCCATGCACATTTCATCTTCATCCATCGTTCCGCACTGAGAAAATGGAACCGCACTAGACGACACAGGCTTAACCATTCCTACATCAAAACCATCATTCACCGCTAAAGCCCCAAGCAAACCTGTGACAAACGTCTTACCTACATCCGTATCCGTACCAATAATAGAAACACCTAACTGTCTCATAAGAGCACCTCTTTACCATACTGAATTAGTATTAACAACCATGTATATATAATTAGTTGACAATTTAATTACAGTATAAAACTTACACACAGAACAGTCAACTATATACAAACCACACAAGTTAACAATCCTATTATCCAATACAGAGGAATTCCGCTATATTGAGCGGGTAAGCATAACCCGATGAGACTAGTTTACACGCAAAGTAAATAGAAATAGAGGGTCCCTTTCCACAGCGACTTTGGCCCTGCGAAGGCCGTAGGCCGGAGTCAGACCCGGCCGGTGGAGCGAGGAAAGGGACCCTCTATTTCTATACTTAAATTTGCAATTGTAACAGACTCATCGGGTTATGAAATTAAACCTCAATATAGCGGAATTCCCCTGTATCAGGATCCATCATCCCCCCATAGAACCCCATGCCTCTTGGGAATAATGGATGTTGACGCAAGAATTTCACTGTGTAGCGTACATTTTCTTCAGAAATATGGAAACGATCCATCCAATCGATAAGGCCTGGTTCAATCATGCGAATCGCATCTTCATTGATGCCTTTAGCTTTCATGGATTCCATAAATTGTTCTGCCGAAAAGTCGATCATGCCACAGTTTTCATGGCCGATGACGATTACATCTTCGATGCCCATGCCGTATGTAGACACAAGCAAGCTTTGAACGATATTATCGATAGGTTGTGTTACGCTATTACCGGCCGTCTTAATGGTAATTACTTCACCGCGGTCAAAGCCTAATGATTCTTCAAGCATGCCCACCAAACGCGTATCCATGCATGTTACAATGGCTAATTTTTTTGTAGGATGACTAGTTAACCCCTTTTGAGCAAGCTCAGGATGTTTAGCCACATATTCTTTATTTCTTTCAATGATACCGTTAATATCAATCATAATGCACCTCGCATATTCTGTGAAACATATTGATGTCTCATACGTATTCTACTAGAAATCATATTTCATTAAGTATAATTATCCCGTATAAGATTATATAAAACTTTCACCATAAGATACAATACCATACCCCATGTATACAAGATACTTTTCCCCCAATATTGCAAACCGATACCCTCGATTAATTCCCCTAATTATGTTACTATTAAGTCATAGTTTATTTATGCATCCTGCGCGATACCACAGCGATGTATGTACCAAGTAGGTACAGTTAGGAGGTTTTATAATGGGTATCAATTCAAAAACACTGCCAGGCATCTTGCTCTGTGCAATCCTAGCCATTCCATGTTGGCTGTTAGGACAGCATTTTCATTTTATTGGCAGTCCAATCTTCGCTATTATTCTCGGTATTATTATTGGTTCTTTATTCACATCTTGGAAACGTGAAAAAACGGGCGCCGGCATCGGATTTACGTCTAAAAAAATCCTACAATGGGCCGTTATCCTTCTTGGCTTTGGTCTTAACATCACACAAGTATTGCATGTAGGTTGGGTATCCTTACCGGTTATCATCTCAACCATTGCCACATCGCTTATCGTTTCTTTCATCATATTTAAAGCCACGCATATCGACTCTAACACAGCCGTGTTGATTGGCGTTGGTTCCTCCATCTGTGGTGGTAGTGCCATTGCTGCAGCGGCGCCTGTTGTGAAAGCTAGCGATCAAGATATTGCACAAGCTATTTCCGTTGTGTTCTTCTTCAACGTAGTGGCTGCCTTCGTATTCCCACCTCTTGGCGATGCCATCGGGTTATCTAACATGGGCTTTGGCCTCTTCGCAGGTACAGCCGTTAATGATACATCATCTGTAACAGCTACTGCTGCAGTTTGGGACAGTATGAAAGGTACAGGCACACAAGTTCTTGAATATGCGACCATCGTTAAATTGACACGTACATTAGCAATCATCCCTATCTGTTTAGGCCTTGCTAGCTACCAAGTGTATAAAGCAAAACAAGCGGCTAAGGCAAGCGATAGTTCTGAATCCGTTAACATTGCAGCTATCTTCCCTAAATTCGTTCTTTACTTTGTCATTTGTTCTCTTATTACAACAGTATTGTCCTACGCGAAAGTGGACATTCACTTCTTAGACATATTCAAAACCATTTCTAAATACTTTATCACCATGGCTATGGTTGCCATCGGGCTTAACACAAATCTCGTTAAGCTTATCAAATCTGGTGGTAGTGCCCTTGCATTAGGCGCTGCATGCTGGATTTGTATCGCCCTTGTCAGCCTAGGGATGCAACATGTCATCGGTTTATGGTAAAATAGAATAAAGCTTCGTTTAATACAGAATAGATTTCTATGTAGTGCTTTATAACACGACACAGGGGTCTATTCTTTTATTATATGTATTAAATTTACCTAAACGTATCATCCATCAAGAAAGGAGGATTATCTATGTATTTCCTGCAAGGTTTATTAGTAGGTCTCGCCACGTTTGCACCGATTGGAATGCAAAACCTATTTATCATCAACACAGCCCTCGTACAACCATTGCCACGGATTCTATTGACCATTACCATCATCGGTTTATTTGATATGACCTTGAGTACCGCTGCCTTCTATGGAATAGGGGCCTTACTCGAAGCATGGCCCATCTTCAATATGATTATCCTCATTGCAGGCGGATTACTTGTAGCCTACATAGGATACAAAACATTTAAAACTACACCTTCGCTCAAAAAGGTTGATACGAACATCCCTATCAAAAACATTCTATTAATGGCACTCCTCGTTACATGGGGTAATCCGCAAGCCGTCATCGATGCATCTATGATGCTCGGCGCCTTTCGCGCTAATATTCCTGCTGAAAGCATATATCACTTCTTCTTTGGATTCCTCGCGATGACGCCGATTTGGTTTGGATTCCTTGCAGGAACCATGTATGTACTAGCTAAGAAAATTAAGATATCCCACCTCGTGTGGATCAATCGCGTATGCGGTACCGTATTAATCATCTATGGTATAAAGCTCGTCTATGACGGTATCCTAATGATGCTATCCATCTAAACACAAAACAGGTATTGCCTACAATCACTACATCATAAAGCTGTGTGGTTTTAGGCGATACCTGTTTTATTTATACATGATATGATTTAAAATTCATCGAGGACCTGTAAGAATATATCTTTAAATGCCTCTGCATAGGTATTTGGATTCTGTGGACTCACATAGAAATAGTAATCCTTTTCTATTGGTTTACCATTGTTTACGATACATTTTCGCTCAATACCAGGGATAACATCCACTAAATATTTAAATCGATCCACCAATAATATCCCCTGTCCAGCCCCTACGAGAAAACGAGCTTCTTCAAGATTTTTAACCTGTAAAAAGGAGCCTGCAAAGCCAAGGGATTTTCGATAGTTTTCTTCTTCATCTAAGCGCTGATCATCATGACACACAAGGATAATTGGTAAGTCCAACAGTTCTTTTAATTCTACAGAGCCTTCCGAAGTATATCCTTTTGGCACCTCTGCTATAACGGTAGCGGTACTGATAGGATATGCTACATAATCATTATCCGACTTAATTTGCCAGTAATCATTAAAAATGATATCCACCAAATTATCGTCCAACATTTGATTTAACTCAGAATGGCTACCACTATACATGCGCACATCAAGATCCCGATACCGTTTCGTAGTACGCATTAATGCTTGCTGCAATGCGATGCCACTATATCGATTTAAATAGCCAATGCGCAAATATTTTCGCTCATTCTTGCCAACCCGCACCGTCTCATCTTGTAAATTTTTGACGCGCGTCATCAGCTGTTTACCATTACGGTATAAATACTCGCCTGCAGGTGTCAGGTGAAAGCTGCGTTTTTCGCGTATCATCAACGGAACGCCTAGACTGGCCTCCAATGATTTGATTTGTTGCGAAATAGCCGACTGGGATACATAATGCTCATACGCTGCCTGTGTAAAGCTGTTATGCTCTACAACAGAAATAAAATACTCCAATTGTTTTAATAACATGATGAACTCTCTCAATACACATAATCTCAAACAATAAACCTATCACTATCTAGACATCTAGATACTCTCCCGCAATAGGCTGCGCCACACAAATATAGCGGCTATAAAAAAGATACTAGCAGTGCTCCAAAATACCATGCCATAACCAAACCAATTAGCAATCATACCACTAATGATAGGGCCCAACACATTGCCCATCATGGCTACACTAGATACAGCACCAAAGACAATACTTCGCCGTTCTTTAGGAACAGCTTTAGAAATCAAGGTATTCGCTATAGGCGTAATAAAGCCCATAAAGAATCCTGCAATGGTTCGAAATACACCTAAGCTCCATACATTAGGCATAAGATATTGAAGGATAAAAAATCCGCCTACACCACAGGTTGCTGTCAATAATATATTCGGCATAGACATCCATTTAGTAATGCGACCTATAGAAATAGATGCTAACGCACTAAACAGTCCGGCCCCAAAGATGATAACGCCTACAATAGTAGCTACAAAATCATCATTTACCTGCATATAATGTTTAATATAAAGTGGCAATATAGGGCCTATACCGGTAATGCCAAAATTACATAAAAATTGCATCACCACAAGCAATCGTACACGAGGAATAGCTAAAAATGATTTAATCAATGACCATTGGGACTCATTACTATCTACCTTATGTGTATGCTGTAGATTAGGCATGAGTAGATACACGCCTAACAAGCACAAGCCCGATAATATAGAGAACATAAAGAACGGAGCCCGATAGCCTAATAAGTCAGCAGCAAGACCGCCCATAAGCGGGCCAAAGACGAGGCCCATCACCATCGATGCTTGGTACAAGCCCATCGCCCAAGGCACGCGTTCCTCTGGTGTGATTAATACAATGATACCAAGTCCAATGGGTACAAAACCACCCACTAAACCTTGTAAGGTACGCAACACTAACAGCTGACTAGGCGTTTGTGCAAAACCGGCGGCTCCTACAGCTAACATCAGCGTGGCAAGAATAAACATCATCACCCGCCGAGGTCCTAGTTCATTGGCTTTCCGAGACCAAAAGGGAGCACTTAATGCTACCATACAAGGTGTCACACCAGATACAAGACCTGCCCACATGGCGGCCTCACCTTGATTTGTCAGTCCTAGATCTACCAAATATAAAGGTATAAATGATAATACGCCGATAATGGTAATGCCCGCACCGACTTGTATAGCGCAAATCAAATAGATGATGCGCTTCCATGAAATATCCATACAACCTTCAAGTAATTAATTAAAATACATTATTTAGAATATATTTACCTAAATATATTAAGATAACTTACCTATATATTGTATCGTAAACAAGAAAAAAAGACCATCTATTCCTACTATATAAGAACAAGATGGTCCTTTAATAATTTATATTACATTAAAATTTGAAATTCAAATTAGCACGATAGTAATTATTTACTTTATTACCTTCATGAGTTCTAACATGGAATCCATATAGCATATTAATGCCTATATTTTTCTCTAGTGCATAATCACCACTGATTTGCCAAGCCTTATAGCCTTCATTGCTGCGCTTCATGAGATCATTACTTTCATACTTCAAAGCCTTAAATACAGGTGCATTTTTAGATTGATCAAAGTAATGTAAACGTACTCTCCAGGAATTAGCTTTATCAATTTTATATTTACCCCATCCAGCACCAAGTGTCCAAATATCACTATCACTAAGTCCAGATGCTTTTACCCATTCACCAACTAACGTAAGTTTTCCCATTGCATAGGATCCATTAACACCGTAAATATTACCAAATTCATTGTTTTTCTTACCATTGGCCATCTTTACATTCGCACTACCAACACGAGCATACATAGCGCCAAGTTCAAGATTTTTATTAGGATTTACAGATACATTTACTACACCAGCATCACCATTTTTTTCTTTGTCAGCTTTTTTAAATCGACCAGCAGTCATATAACCATAAGCGCCATTTATAGTCCATTTACCAGATGTAGCAGTTACACTAGCACCATCAAATTGAGAACCATAAATGAGACCATTACCAAAATCTTGGTCAAAGCGACCCATATCAAGGGTTACATTTTTATTAAGCTTATGTTCTACATAAATGCGATCAAAGGATGCTTGTGCATCTTTCTTACTGTCACCAAACTCTATAGAACCAGAGGTAATTCGAGCTTTTACAGTTGTATTTTTATTAACCCTCGCCTTAATACCAAGTCGTGCACGACTCGTAAATTTATCTTTAGTATCTTGATTTCCGATTCCCTCTTTACGCGCATAAGCAATACGAGCATCACCAGTAATTTGTACATTGCCTACACGGTCTTCCAAATGTTTAACGCGAATTCCTAAATTATTTAATTCATTGGAAAACTCATCTGACAAACGATTTAACATCGCTTGTTGTTCTGCATTTGCACGATTTTGATTTGCCAGCCCCTTCGCAATCATTTGGGCCATTTCAAAACGGGTAATATCTTTTTGGCCTTTGAAAGTTCCATCTGGATAACCATTAATAATACCGGCTGTAGCTAATTGGTCTACTGCTTGGTAAGCCCAGCTATCTGGTGTCACATCCGAAAATGGATTAGCCGCAAATGCTGTAGTAACACCTAACACAGCCATACATGTTAGAGACACACGAAGTTTAAAAGAACCCATAATAACCTCTTTTCATAAACTATATTCTTAGTATTGTTTTTGTTTAATCATCCAGTAGATGTAATAAATTACCAATGCATAGGTTAATACATCAAATACAGGTAAGAATGGAACCATTCTGGACAAACGACCGAAACCATGAACATGGATGTTTGCAGCAATGATAGCAATAAGATTCAAACGGTGAATCCAAATCGCTTTCTTACGAGATACGGATTTTGCCATATTACCTACCCAAGGAGATAAGTACAATACTGCAAAGATAAGGGCAATAAACATAGCCCCAAGGGAGAAATAACCGCCCCAGAAGCCTAAGAAAGAGCTCAATGCTTTCAAGAAATATACATACCAGTGAGCACATACGAGAATGACACTGACGATACCAACGATGCGGTGAATATCAAACATATCTTTAGGGTTATATCGTTTGATAAACCATTTTGGTTTTGTCGCGATATATGTCAATACAAGCCACGCAACATATGGAATTAAACCTAAATGAACCTTCCAGTTACCAAATGGTCTACCACTGGTTACATACCCATATTCAACCATACCCATAAAGATCAAAGATAATACTGCAATCCAAATAAGAATATGGTACTTACTCTTAAATTGTTTCTTCACAACTTCTGCCATTACCGAGACTCCTCACTTTCAAACGCATATATAATTCAAAAAAATACCACATAAGATAATACCAATTTTCATTCTCATGGTAAAGTGAAAATGTATACCAATCTCACATAAAAATATGAATAAAATGCATATTGTGAAAGCACTAAGTAATATAAACACTAATAAAAAGCCCTCGTAGTCATAAAAGCAATAGCTTTCAAAACCACGAGGGCAATCATAAGTAATAGTATATCGGATATAATCGATACAAACTATCAAGTATTCAATTAAACGCGATCTCGTTTACGATAAACGATAAACGGACGTGTTAAGTAGTTGAGTGGAACACTCAAGCAGTGTACCAAACGGCTGAATGGGAAGATAATAGCCACTACCATCCAAGCCAACATGTGGAATTTAAACATGAATGGTACGCCTTCCATCAAGGATGGATCCGGCATAAAGGATACTAAGCTACGGAACCAAGGGCCGATGGATACACGGTAATCAAAGAAACCGGATGCATTAAGCAATGTACCAGCCATACCGCTGAAAATAGCTAATGTTAAGAACAAATATAACCATTTATCAAGGCCAGATGTATTAACTTTCATAGCAGGCACAGTAAAACGGCGTTTCATCAAGAGCAAGAAGCCTACGATGAAGATGATACCAGCTACAGCACCCATATATAACGCACCTTCATGGTACATATGGTCATTAATACCAATAGCAGCAGTCCAAGTTTTAGGTACTAATACACCTACTACGTGACCACCGATAACACAAAGCAAACCAAAGTGGAACAAAGGATTAGCAATGCGTAATTGTTTTTTCTCTAAAAATTCACTCGATTTAGTAGTCCAGTTTCTTTCAAAGTAGAAGAAACGAACCAAGGTACCTACGATTAAGAAGGTGAATGCGATGTAAGGCAAAGCGCCCCAAAGGAATAGATTCATCGTGCACCGTCCTCCAATCCATTTGCAACAGACAAGATAATATCAAACAAGAATGCATAAGGCAATTTAGCCTCAATGAAGCGTTCTCTAATGTATTCCAATTTTGGCTTACAATAGTCGTAAATTTCTTTTGCTTTTTCATCATCGATAACGGCACATAATTCAAGAAGTGCTGGAATATAGTCTGGCATTTCTTTTGGCAAATCATAGTCGTTTTCTAGGAAGAAAGCTTTAAATTTAACGAGTTCTTCCGCTTGTTCCCCAGTACCTTGTAATTCATAAGTCGACAAATACATAGTAGTATTTTGACTAAAATCAAAGGTACGAACATATTGGTCTTCAAATTCTTTTTTATTGGAGTCCTCTACATAGTCGAAGAATTCTAATAAACCTTGGCGAAGTTGAGGATGCCCAACGGATTGGGCGTCCTCTCTCCATTCAGGTAATTCGTTATACCATTGTTCATCAGGATAGCGTAGAAGAAATGACGCAATAAGAGCGATTTTCTGAGCATCCTTCATTATTGACATCCCCCTGTAGGGCAAGCAAAGCCGCGATTATGTTGCATTTCTAGGCGACCTTCGCGAGATACTTTTACATCGGATGGAATAACAAAGCGATCATTGTACTTGGACAATGCCAACAATTTGTACATACCGTACATTTGATCCTCTGTTAAATCAACTTTGTGTTCAATAGGACCGTCACCTGTTTCACGACGACGCATGTATTCACGCATGTCGAGAACACGTTGCAATGTACGAGCTAAGATTTCTGTATTACCTGCTGTAAACAAGTTAGCAAGGTATTGTACAGGTACGCGCATTTCATGTGCATCTGGCAAGTATACATCAGATGTTACACGTTGCAAGATTGGGCTGAGTGGTGGCACATACCAAACCATTGGCAATGTACGGTACTCAGGATGCAATGGCAATGCCACGCCCCACTCTTTTACAAGTTTGTATACAGGAGATTTTTGAGCTGCTTTAATCCATGCTTCAGAGATACCTTCTGCACGAGCCGCTTTAATAACTTCTGGATCATGAGGGTCCAAAATCAAATCTAATGTATTTTCGTAAATATCTTGTTCATTTTTTGTAGCTGCCATTTCTTCGACTTTGTCCATGTCGTAGAATACAACGCCGACGTAGCGCATACGACCTACGCATGTTTCAGCACAGATTTGAGGCAAGCCATTTTCTAAACGTGGGTAACAGAATACACATTTTTCAGCTTTATTAGTTTCCCAGTTGTAGAAGATTTTTTTGTATGGGCAAGATGGAACACAATGTCTCCAACCGCGGCATACATCTTGAGATACAAGAACCACACCATCCTCATCGCGTTTATAGATGGCACCAGATGGACATGCAGCCACACATGCAGGGTTCAAGCAATGGTTACAAAGACGTGGCAAGTAGCGCATGAATACTTCTTCGTAGTCAAATACGATATCTTCGCCCATCTTAGCTAAGTTTACGTCGGAACGAGCATGTTGACCACCTGCTAAATCGTCATCCCAGTTAGGACCCCAAGTAACTTCCATTTTTTGTTTAGTCACAAGAGAACGAGGACGAGCAACTGGTTGGTTGTTTTTACGACCACCATGAATCAATGTTTCATAGTCATATGTCCAAGGTTCGAAATAATCCTTCAATTCTGGTTGTTCAGGATGGAAGAATAATTTCATCAAACGGTTTGTTTTAGAACCTGTAGAAAGAGCCAATTTGCCAGAGTTATCTAATGTCCAGCCGCCTTTCCATTTTTCTTGGTCCTCCCAATGACGTGGGTAACCTACGCCTGGGCGAGTTTCCACGTTATTGAAGTACATATATTCCGCGCCTTCGCGGTTCGTCCATGTATTTTTACAAGTGATAGAGCATGTATGACAACCTAAACACTTATCCAAATTTAGGACCATAGATACTTGAGCCTTAATCTTCAAGCCAATCTACCTCCTTCATTTTACGAGCCACAATTGTCATATCACGTTGGTTACCAGTTGGGCCATAGTAGTTAAAGCCATAGCTCAATTGGCCATAACCGCCGATCATGTGTGTCGGTTTCATGTGAATATGAGTTGGTGCATTATGCGTACCACCGCGTTGTTTCTTAACCTTCGCGCCAGGAACGTTGATGTGACGGTCTTGGGAATGGTGCATATAGGAAATACCGCGTGGAATACGTGGGGAAACTACAGCACGAGCTGCAACGATACCGTTTTTATTGAAAGCTTCTACCCAATCATTATCCTTAACGTCAATTTCTGCTGCATCATCTTCGTTGAGCCAAATAGTTTGACCACCACGGAATAATGTCAACATTTGTTGGCTATCGAAATACATACTATGTGTAGACCACTTATGATGTGGTGTTAAGTATTTCAATGTGATTTCAGGAATACCTTCTTCTTTATAATCACCTTGTACTGGTTTATAACTCAATACAGGTTTGTACAACGCCATAGCTTCACCATAGTCGCGCATCATTTCATGATCGCAATAGAAGGATTGACGACCTGTTACGGTACGGAATGGCACCTTATCTTCTGTAGATGTTGTAAACGGAGAGTAACGACGGTTTTTATCATTCTTACCTGTACTTGTTACAGAGCTAATGATAAAGCGCGGTTGACGAACCATATCATCGAAGGTAATTTTTTCTTGTTCACGACCTTTGGCGTTCTTTTCTAGGCCAGAAAGACCTGTTTTTTCTTCCATAGCTTTCCAAGAGCGAACAGCCAATTTACCGTTTGTACAAGAGGATAATGTCAATACGGCATTACAAGCTTCCTTACATTCATAGATGCTTGGACGACCATGAGAAATGAATTCTGGATTATCGATGATACCATTTTGATCATATAATGTCTTGTATTCATCAGATACATCCCATGCCATGCCATGAGCACCCATTTTGTTTTCAATATTAGGTCCCAATGCAATGTATTTTTCAAAGATTTTACTATAGTCGCGTTTTACATGAACGAGGTTCGGCATTGTTTTACCAGGAATTGGTTCACATTCGCCTTTGCTCCAGTCGAGGACTTTACCTTCTGGTTGAGCCACTTCACCTGGGCTGTCATGACCAAGAGGAGTTGCTACGATATCTTCGTATTCTGTGAAGCCAGACTCTTTCGCTACGCGAGATACTGTTTCAGCAAGGGTACGGAATGTATCCCAGTCAGATTTAGTTTCCCATGCGCAATCAACAGCTGCTTGGAATACGTGTACATATGGATGCATATCTGTAGAAGACAAGTCTTCTTTTTCATACCATGTAGCCGCTGGGAACACGATATCAGAGTACAAGCCTGTAGAAGCCATACGGAAGTCAATATCGATTAAGAGATCAAGCTTACCAGCTTCATCTGCTTCGCGCCATTTGATTTCTTCTGGTTTTACTGGTGCATCATCATCTTCAAGAACACCATGTTTTGTACCAAGTAAATGTTTCAAGAAATATTCGTGGCCTTTAGAGGAAGAACCGATAAGGTTTGCACGCCATACAAACAAGTTGCGTGGATGGTTTTCTTTAGCTGCTGGATCTTCTACGCAGAATTGTAATTCTTTGTTTTTCAATGCTTGCGCCACATATTGGTTGATTTCTGCTTCTGTACCAGCACCCGCTGCACGAGCATCATTAATCAACTCTTGGCTACCTTTATTGAAAGTAGGGTAAGATGGCAACCAACCTAAACGAGCTGCCAATACGTTGTAGTCACCAGGATGACGGTAACGAGGCTTGGCTAATTTAGATACGCGGTCTGCCAAATCGATGCAATCAGAACGATATTGTTCTGTAGCAAAGTAGAACCAAGATGTACCATTTTGCAAACGAGGCGCTTTACTCCAGTCGTTAGCTGTCATGATACCGCCCCAGCCTTCAACAGGACGAAGTTTTTCTTGACCAACGTAGTGAGCCCAGCCACCACCGTTAACACCTTCTGTACCACAGAACATGATGAGGTTCAAGATTGTACGGTAAATGATATCTGCATGGTACCAGTGGTTGATACCACCGCCCATGATAATCATGGAGCGACCTTTAGTTTTTTCTGCATTATCTGCAAATTCACGAGCTGTAGCAATAGCGATATCTGCTTTTACGCCAGTGATTTTTTCTTGCCATGTAGGTGTATATGGAGTGTCATCAGTGTAAGCTGTAGCTACTTCACCACCGATACCACGGTCGATACCATAGTTAGCAAGAATAAGGTCATATACGGTAGTTACTTTTACAGGACCATCAACAGTTTGTACTGTAATTGTAGGAATAGCACGTTCAATTACGCCTTCGTGCTCTTCATCGCCAAAATATGGCAACTTAACAACAGTCACATCTTGGCGTTGATCGAATACGGACAATTGAGGGTCAATCTTAGCACCGGTATTGCGGTTTTCAAGGCGCAAATTCCATTTTTCAGGATGCGTATGACGATCGCCCATTGTACCATTTGGAACAACAATTTCATTTGTTGTTTCATCGATCAATACAGTTTGGAAATCAGCACCGTCTTCTTTGCTACCTAAATCCTTAGCATTTAAGAAACGGCCTGGTTGTACGGCACCGTTGATTTCTTCAACGCGTACAAGGAATGGCATATCGGTAAACTCTTTAGCATACTCTTTGAAGTATGGAGTTTCCTTGTCGATATAATATTCTTTTAAGATTACGTGACCCATTGCCATAGCAAGAGCCGCATCAGTGCCGGCTTTCACATTAAGCCAAGCATCGGAAGAAGTTGTAGATTCCGCATAGTCAGGGGATACGGACACAACCTTAGTACCTTTGTAACGAACCTCTGTCAAGAAGTGAGCATCAGGCGTACGAGTCAACGGTACGTTGGAACCCCATGTCATGATGTAGCCAGCATTGTACCAGTCACCAGATTCAGGAGTATCTGTTTGTTCCCCCCAAACTTGTGGACTGGATGGTGGCAAATCGGCATACCAGTCGTAGAAGGACAATGGTGAACCGCCCATGAGGTTAAGGAAACGAGCACCTGCTGCATAGGACAACATGGACATCGCTGGAATTACAGAGAAGCCTGCGTTGCGGTCAGGGCCGTATGTTTTTGCTGTATATAGTAAAGATGCTGCAGTGATTTCTGTCGCTTCGTCCCATGTGGAGCGCACAAAGCCACCCATACCACGAGCAGATTTATATTTTTTCGCCTTTTCAGGGTCTTCTACGATAGATTTCCATGCTTCGATAGGATTTTTAGCTGTTTTCTTTGCTTCTCTCCAAAGCTCAGCCAATTCGCCGCGTACATATGGATATTTTACGCGCAATGGGCTGTATAAATACCAAGAGAAGGTCGCACCACGAGGGCACCCACGTGGTTCATAGTCCGGCATATCATCCGGTGTTTCCGGATAATCTATTGCTTGGTTTTCCCAGGCTACGACGCCATTTTTAACGTAAATGTTCCAGCTACAAGAACCTGTACAGTTTACGCCATGTGTTGTGCGGACTACTTTATCGTAGGACCAACGGTCACGATAAAAATTTTCCCATTCGCGACCGCCATCTTCTGTGATTTGGTGACCGCTTGGAGATACGTCCTTCTTGCGAAGAAACTTGAATTTCTGAGACAATAAACTCATCTCGTGTCCTCCTTAAAACTACAAAAAAGCCCTTGCGTTAGCAATGCCAACAGCAAGGGCGAATATCCACAATTATTCGATATTACTGATATTAGGGTCGATCATGTCGCTATCTAAATCGAGTAATCCGATTAATGCATCTAAGTCACAGATTACCAGATGGTGTTTATCATAGGCTACATAGCCTAATTTTCGTAACTCACTGAGCATGCGGTTTAAACTTTCCCGAGATGTGGCAGCAAATTCAGCTAACTCTTGATTTGTTAACGCGATGTCTATATAGATACCGTCATCTCGTTGAACACCATAGCTATTAGCTAAACGCAATAGTGTCGAATAGAATGCACCTTTTTTGCCATACAACAACAAATCTCTGTATTTTGCTTGTTGTCGCCGCATATGAAGTGTATAGATTTTCATCATCGCAATGGCCAGTGAATGGTTCTTTGCAATGGCTGATTCCAACACATCATAACGGATGGAATATACCGAGCATTTTTCACGTGCAATCGCATTGAACACGTAAGTCCGAGTGTTCGTCTCGTACAAAGGAATTTCACCAAGCACATTATTGGGCCCTACCAAGCGTAAGGCAAAAATATGTCCGCTTACCTCAAATTTCTTAATACTAAGTCGCCCTTCTCGAACAATAAAAAAATGATCTGCTATATCACCTTCGTGAAACAAAAACTCGCCTTTTTCAAGGTGAATTGTTTCTCCTGGCAATGCAAGTAACTGGTTAATTAACTCCTGTTCCATACTATCACCGTGCATCTTTCAGTGTCATTTGTCCATATTGATTGTGAAAGTAGCTTTCACAATCAGTCATGTACAAAAGGCACATATACTATATACTTTACGTATATTACCCCTATTATAACCGATTAATTCTTATATAAGTGTGTTTTTCGTCACATTCACATTATATTCTGTCTTATATAATAATGGTGTGATTTTAGGCACACTCTCTATTATTATAGTACCACATTTTACAAGGGCTTTTAACGAGATGTGCCATATATTCGTGTGAAAAATCTACCCTTTATCACATGTGTTTTAGTTAAAGGAGAGCTCTCATGTCAGAACTGAAAATGCCTCAACCCGGTGCTAGTCGCAACGAAATCGTCGCTAACTGGCAACCAGAAAACCCTGAATTTTGGGAAAAGTTTGGTAAAAAAATCGCCAAACAAAACTTGGTAATATCCACTATTGCCTTAACCTTAGCCTTTTGCGTTTGGTATCTATGGGCCACCATCGCAGCGCAATTAAATGGCGCAGGTTTCCACTTTACAACTGAACAATTATTTACACTCGCAGCCTTACCAGGCCTTGTAGGTGCTACATTGCGTTTCGTCTACACATATATGCCTGCACTTATGGGCGGTAAGAACTGGACCTTTGTATCCACACTTATTTTATTAGTTCCTGTTGTATGGCTCGGCTTTGCAGTACAAGATACAACCACTTCTTATACGACATTTATGATTTTAACAGCCCTCATCGGTTTAGCGGGTGCTAACTTCTCGTCCTCCATGGCGTACATTGGCAACTTTTTCCCTAAATCCGAAAAAGGTACAGCCCTTGGCATCAACGGTGGTGTTGGTAACCTTGGTATTTCCGTAATCTATTTCTTAGCTCCATTTGCTATGGGTTCCGCTGCACTTGGTAATGTCTTTGGCGTAACACCAGCTATTATCAAAGGCAACGCAGTATACCTTGCTAATGCGGCTTTCATGTGGATCGTGCCACTCGTAATTATCCTTGCACTTATGACACGTTTCATGGATAACTTGCCATTGGAAAAACCAAACCCTAAAAACCTTGTACAAATCTTTGGCGACAAACACACTTGGGCTCTTACATTGCTTTACACATGTTCCTTCGGTGCTTTCTCCGGTTACGCAGCAGCACTTGGTCTCTTGGTAGGCAAAGAATTCCCTGAAGTGCCATTCGCATCCATCGCATTCGTTGGTCCACTTGTTGCAGGTGCCCTTCGTCCTGTAGGCGGTTGGTTATCCGACAAGATTAACAGCGGTACAAAAGTTACTTTCATCAGCCTTATCGGCTTATGTATTACAACTGCACTCATCGCAGTTGGCGTTGACATTCATAACTTCCCATTCTTCTTTGCTATGTCCGTATTGACATTCGTATGCTGCGGCTTTGCGACAGGTGCTACATTCCGTATGATTCCGCACGTATTCGGTAATCCATTGATTTCCTCATTGATTACAGGCTTCGTAGCTGCCGTAGCTGCATACGGTGCATTCATTACACCTAAAATCTTCGGTTTCGTATACTCCACATTCGGCAACATCCACCCTGCATTCGCAGTACTACTAGCATTCAACATCGTAACAGTTGCGGTTTGCTTCTGGTTCTATGTGAGAAAAGGGGCAAACATGAACGTATAAATTCATGGCGTAACCTTATAACTGCGGAATAGAAAATATAATTTACTATCTAAACTTGGTAATAAAAGACACCCACAATTATCCTCCAGCTACTTTAACGGTCTGCGGCCTAGGGCCTTGACCTAGTAAAGTCGGATAATTGCGGGTGTTCTTTTATTGGAATTTAGATCTGTATTAGAGCATCACATAGTAAATTATATTTTCTGCCACAGCAATTACGGTAACTCATGAATTTATATATTCTAAATAAACACAACGGCCTGCGGCTAGGCCTTGGCCTAGCAAAGTCGGACTCTCTGAGGGGGTTATTTCATTAAAAATTAGATGTGAATTTGATCATCTACATGGTGAATTATATTTTCTTATTACAGCAATCACGGTAATCCATAAATTTATACGTTCTAAACAAACAAAACGGTCTGCGGCTAGACCTTGACCTCGTCCATATACCTCTTCTAAAAATTAGAACAGGCCTGTTCTAATTTTTAGGATAGCATGTATTGCCTAAGATGCACCAAGAAACTATGTGAAAACCTTATATGCTTATTTTCTTTGTAACCCACGATAAACGAGTTCAAAAATAATTTTCTGGGCTTCTAACCACTCATCGCTCTGAGACCATTTATATTGTTTATTAACAGCATATAGACCGTGTACTAAAAATACAAAAACGGATACCCCTACATCAAATGAAACCCCAAGGGCTTCTGCCATAACGAGTCCTTGTCGATCTTTTTCACATCCTATAATGCGTTGTAATACATATTCTGAAATTTGTTCATCTAAAAATAAAGGTAAATACTTTTTATGTCGTATAATACGCTGACATAAAGGCAATCTATCAAAAATAGAATCGTATGCTTCTCTCAACAAAACAGAATTAGAAGCAGCTGATAAGGTGTTGGCTATAGTTTGTAAATTGTTGTTATCTACCATTCCTGGCTTTGAATAAGCGATTGCATCATCCACTAAATCATCAACAATTTCCATGATATTACTATAGTGTAAATAAAAAGTAGAACGAGTTATACCCGAAGCTTTACACAACGATGTTACTGTTACAGACTCAAAAGAATTGTTTGCTAAACAACTAAGCAAGCCTTCTTTTAACAACATACGTGTCATTTCTTTTCGAGTTATCATATAACCTCCAATATAGACACTTTTATACAATGTGTCTATTAATAAACATAGTGTTAATTATTGTTGAGACTAGTATAACAAAACAAGGTACACTAGTTCTAGAGATTACAAATAGTAATCTATTCAATCAAATCGACAATAATTCAATTAAGGAGATAACTATGACACAATATACTCACATTCGAAATGCAACAGGAAAATTAACAATAAAAAACACAACATTTCTTATTGATCCATTCTTAGCACCAAAAGATACTTATCCTGGCTTTGAAGGAACATTTAATCATCAACAAAGAATGCCTATGGTTGATTTGCCTGTATCAATGGACGATTTATTAAGCAACGTAACTGCAGTAGTCGTTACACATACACATCTCGATCATTGGGATGATACGGCAATCAATTCTATTCCAAAATCACTTCCTATTTTTGTACAAAATACAGCAGACAAAGAGCTTATTACTTCACAAGGTTTTAATGATGTACGCATCATTTTTGAAAGTCTTGAGTTTAATGGTATCACATTAAGAAAAACAGGTGGCTCACACGGCACTGTAGAAATGTATGCAAATCCAGTTCTCGCACCATTAGCAGGCGATGCAATGGGCGTTATTTTTGAAGCAGAAGACGAACCAACTGTGTACCTTGTAGGCGATACAGTATGGACAAGCGATGTAGAGAAGGCCCTTCTTCGCTTCGACCCTAATGTTATTATTATGAATACGGGATATGCTCAAATTTTGGGCTTTGAAGATAGTATTATTATGGGTACAAAAGATATTGGCCGCATGGTAGTACGCAAACCAGAAGCTAAAATCATCGCTGTTCATATGGATACAGTTAATCATACAGCAACAAGCCGTAAGGATGTGCACAAGTTTATCAAAGGCACCAATATCGAAAGCCATGTAGCAGTCCCTGAGGATGGAGAAACTATTGTACTATAAGTTATTATATACCTATGTTGTTTTTATGTTGTTATTGAGGTATACTATACATATCAAGAGAGCCATTGACGTGTGCGAGCGTTAGGCTCATCTAAAAATCAGTAAAATGAGATGCGCCTAACGTGTAAGTATTACCAGTACTTATTACGTTAGGCGTTTCTTAAGTTTATTTGAATAAACTTAAGATGGATACAACTATGGAAATTACAAAAAGAATTATATAAACCTTCTCGAATTTACTCATAGTATCACCACCTTTCGGTGATGAACTTAACTCACGTCAATGACTCCTGGTATTAGTATAGCAGAGTTATAAATGATGTAATAGATTAAGGTAATGAGCTTTTGATTAAAAGAGATAGCGGACAAATTGTCTGCTATCTCTTTTTTCTACTTTCACACATAATTATTAGTTAAAGACCCTCTTCAGAATCCGACTTTGCCCCTGTTCCAAAGGAACAGACCTGGGCGGTGGAGGATTATGGAGAGGGTCTTTTATCTATATTATTTTACTTCTGCCCAACCTAAAGCAGCACGTTTTTCATCGATGTCTGCTAAGATTTTTTCAGCAACTTTTACTGGATCTGTATTTACATACATAACAGAACCTAGGATGTCTTTAGTGTCTTCTTTCAACCATTTTGTAACAGCATCAGAGCCTTGTGTAGGTGGCTCAACGCAGTGGTAGGAGTTGATCCCCATCAAGCGGAAGCCCAGGGATGCATCGATACCTTTTTCGTTGGACCATTCAGGGCTAGACATTGCGAATGGCAATTGTGGCAAGTTAAGGCCAAGTTCAGCTGCGATACCACCGAAGATACCAGAGGAACGTGCATTATCTACACATTCGCCAACATGCCATACTGGCGGTTGGTCATCGCCTAAGAACTCTTGCAATGCAGGGCTACATTTTTTAATAGCATCTGTATTACAGTAACCAAGTTTCATCAATGGGAAGGATGCGCAACCATTTGTTAAGATGATACAGCCATTTTTAATAAGTGTATCAACGATATCTACAGTTGCTTTTTCGTAGATAACGCGAGGGTTGGAACAACCTACTACGTTAACGATACCACGAACTTTACCAGATTTTAAAGCCTCTGCCAATGGTTTGAAGGAACCATAATGTTTAACAGTGGATTCTGGAGAGAAACCAACTTCTGCAGTGATTTCGTATGGCGGAATGAATACAGGCATACCTTTGCGCAATTCATGAGCTTCAAGAGCGCGATCCAAGATTTTGCGAGCCAATTCTTTTGTTTCAGCCAAGTTAGTATGGTGATGATCGTAACCGATGTGTTCTGCACCTGGTAAACGAGCTGCATCAGATGTAGTAATAACTTTTGTGTTGAAGCAACGTGCTACGTCCATGATAGCAGGGTAAACGTCTTGAACGTCAGCTACCCAGCAATCAAGAGCGCCTGTACCAAGTACAAGCTCAGCACCGATAGCATTACACAATGGAATAACATTTTCATAACGGTACATACTGGACAAACCAGAGCAGCAGATACCGTAGAATTGGATACCTTTAGCACCAATAGCTTTCGCTTTTTCTAGGTATTCTTCGGAAGCACCAATTGTACAAATTTGGGATACTAATGTTGGCAAGTGACCATGTACAGCGATGTTAACATAACCTTTTTTCAAAGCACCAATATTAACTTTGGATGTACGACGACCACCTTGGCCGAACAATGCATCTGTTGCGATGTCTGCTGCCACTACGCCTGTGAATGTGAAAGCAAGACCGCAACGCAAGAATTGTTTCATGTTGCTTTCCCAATCGCCATCTGTACCTACACATGTACGATGATATGCATCAAATGCTTCATTGTACGCGGAAATAGGTAAGATATCCAAGTTTTTCCAAACTTCACGACGTTCAGCAGGCGCCATTGCTGTAATTGTTTTATATTCGCCTGGCAATGCGCGGCTCAAATCTTCTAATAGAACGTCTGCTAAATCATTAGCTACTTCTTTCAAAGAACGACCTTCTTCAGGGATGTTGAAAGCTTTACATACAGTACGGATTTTTTCTTCGCCCAAAATTGGAATATCCAATTGATCATTAGCGGCAGCTTTCAAAGAAATCAAAATTTCACGAGCATGTGCTCCATGTTGAGTCAAACCACCAGCAGCAGCACGTGTCATGTTACGAGCTACGATAAGGTCAGCATCGGCACCGCAGACACCGCGTGGACTCTTAGGCGTAATTTTACATGGACCCATGAAACAAATACGACAACATACGCCAGCAATACCGAACGCACATTGAGGTTGTTGTTTATCGAAACGGTCGAATACAGTGTCGCAACCGATTTGCTCCATACGAAGAATCATTTCGCGTACAGCAGGATCCGGAGTTTGCTCAATAACATCTTGCTTAGTAGGCCATGTTTTGCGATACTCAGCAACAGCCTTAAGATAATCATTTACGCCATGTTCATGAGGCACGCCTGGTTCATGAGTGTGTGGCACCCATTTATCTGTAGGCAAAGCCTTTTCATGGCTATGATCGTGACCATGGTCATGGTCGTGATGATGTTCATGATCATGATTGTGGTCATGGTCATGATGGTGATGATGACCGCCGCAATGGCAATGATGATGTTCGCCATGGCTATGGTCATGGGTGTTTTTATTTTCCACGTCTTTACTCATTTTAAACCTCCTAGGGGCCTACGTAGGCCAACCGCTAATAACAAGAAAACATATTCTTCTTCTATCTAAGTTAAATCCACCTTATTTACGGGTTTTAAATCCTATCTTATAAATATGTTTTAAACTATCATAAGTATATTTGTTGAGAGGACAATTGTCAATTAAAACTTGCGTGAATTCTAAAAAAATATCACCTTCTATTCCCATTATAACAATGTTTTTCAAATACACTTCCTCATTATATTCTCATAATTCGTCAGATATCTAATTCCTATAATCATCAGGAATTAGATATCTATATGTGTACTAATTTCCCTATGAAACTAATTCTACATACGGTAATCATTCACCTATATCAATATGATAAAATTTTATTTCATCAATCATAATGTTTTAACGTTGGGCTCCGCTTTAGCGCAGTAGCCTCCCTCACGCCAATGCACTAAAAACTTTAATGTATAAGCATAATTGATAAAGGAAAAACAGCCCGTCACAAATGACTTCGGGCTCCGCTTTAGCGCAGTAGCGTGTCATTTGTGACGGGCTGTTTTGTATTTAACTATAGTGTTACATTAAAGTTTTTAGTACATCAAGTACTTCGTGTGGTAATTCATTTTTACCATCTTTAAGTTTTTCCACGTATTCAGAGCGGAATTCGAAGGCTTGGTGTAGTTGGTGATGGTATTCGCGTACGTCGAATGGTGGTTCGAATCCTGGCACTTCTACATAGGATAGGTTTTCATAGGCACCGAATGGTTCGAATTGTAGATCACCTTCTACTAAGCGTTCTAATAGATCAAGGGTTACTTCTTTAGGGATTTTCTTTTCAAGGAAGAATCCAGTGTTCATGATGTAGCAGTCTACGCCACATTCTTTGAAGAGTTTTTTGTAGCTTTCATAATCACGAACTAGTGGATAGGTACGGAATGGGTTTGCGTATGGTTCGATAACGAGTGCATTTGGATCGACGTTGGCATCGAGTTTTTCCGCAGTGGAGCGGCGTGTTGCAAGGGTTGCACCCATAGTGGAAGCCAATACAGGGTCGTCGATTTTAAGGATTGGTGGCAACGTTTTATCTTTCATCAACCACACGATGGCATTAACCGGTTCGTCCACATGGTTTACGCGATTATCTGTCCAGAATTGGGATTTAATAGCGCGGCCATTGTTGTTGCGCACGTCCTCAGCCAATACGACCTTGTTGCCATTTTCATCGAGGGTAACGCCCACGTTTTGCAATGTTAGCAAATATTTATTAGCAGGGTGTTCTACAGGATAGTCCTGCATTTTATCAAAGTATGTTGGTTCCATCGCAACGGAGGACAAGTCATTAGTATTGATGATGTACGCATCGTCATGCAAGATGGAGATATCGTAACGACCATTGTGTTTTTCGTGAGTCAATGTAGATTTACCGGAGCCGGATAGTCCGAATACGCCAATTGTGAAAGACTCACCATTTTTAAGGTTATAGCGTTTCATGCCACCGTGGCAGGCTACGTAGCCATAGCGGTTTGCCAAGGACCAGGCCAATGTCAATGTGCCTTTTTTATGTTCCCCAAAGTAACGCATGCCAAGAATCATAGCGCAGTTATGAGCTGGGTCAAAAATGGCAAGTCCACCTGGATGACCTGGCACAACATAATCAGGATCAGAATAAATGTAAATATCCCCTTCTGGAATATCTTGGCTGTTATTGTAGAATTCTTTTACCGCATCGTCAAAGAATTTAAAGTTCATAACCCAAGAGTACATGATGGATGCATGATCCTTTGGAATCATAAGATGAGCGCGAGCCGTAAATTTTTCATCAAGACCAACCACAACTTGTGTAGAAATCCATTCTTTATTGCGGCTATCATACACAGCATCGCGAGCGATACCTGCTAATTCAACCTCATCAATGCCTTCATCCCCAATGATACGGCGAGCCTTCGCATAACGGCCAGTCGTTTTACCATCATTAGTTACGAGAATTTTAGCGTCAGCTGGTAAACCTTGTTCTTCCGGTTTAAATACAGGCATATCAAGAAGAATGACACCTGGTTCTTGCGTTGCCAATGTATACGCTTCTGCTACAGATGTAACAGGTTTTACGTTATTGCCGTAAAACGCAGTTTCAATGGTGCTGCGTAATTTAGAAAATAACGGGTTTGTCTTGATTTCACTTTGATTCCAAATGCGACGTGTTGCCATTCTAATCCTCACCTTTATCGTATAACTTTATAAAAACCTATCGGTACGTATATTGAAAATACTTCTAATAATCTCTATTTTACCTGTTTTTAACAAATTTGTATACATGAAAGAGATGAATAAAAGTAAATTATTGTATGTTTATTTTAAATTAGTGCAACACATTTTGTAATAATAAAAATTGATAACTATTGTAAGCCCTCTAAGTCTATTCAAGTATCATCGACAATAACAAAGGAAACCCTCTATTACCAGACTAATAACAAAATAAAATGAGGCAAGGTCACGCGACCTCGCCTCTTATTTACCTAAGAGAGTTACTTTTTATTTTTATTAATAAATGCGTCGATTTTACCAATCAAATCATCTACATCAAAATCACCACGTTCCGCAATCATCTTGATGGTAGCCACCTTAGCCATAACCTTTACCATCGGCGTTTTTAATTTCTCAAATTTAGGATTTAAGGAAATCAAATAATCTACCACTTCAGGGCTCTGTTTAATTAAATTAGATAGAGTTGTCTTTGCATCGATATGGAAACGACCGTCAGCATCGGTAGTCAGAGGTTCTTCATCCACCTCTTCTGCTGCCTCCTGAGCTAGTGATTTATCATTACCATTACTATTGTCTGTACTTCCTACAAAATCAGTCTTGTCCCAAGTCAACAATGTACGAGAGCCTTCAAGTTCACGAATATGAGTGCAATCTTGCATCATTTCTAAGACACCGCGGAATTTACCATTTTCATCGCGTACCGCCGTATAAATAACATAGATAAACAATCCCGGTTTATTGATCCAGAACTCGGCTTGGCTTTGCTCACCCGAACGGAACTTCTCAACGATTTCTTCTACAACGTGAACGGACTTAGCAGGGTGACAATTCTTTACCTCACGGCCAATAACATTGGCACTGCGAGGGAATATACGATGTGGTGTATCGCTGTAGAATTTAACGAGTTCGTTTTCATCTACATAGGACAAATCTACAGGAAGATGACGGAACAATAGATTGATTTGTTCTAGAGTCAATTTGCCTGTGGCTACGTCGAGGACTGTATCCTTGCCAACTTGCCCTCCACCTACAGGACCTACATATTTAGACAATAATCCAGCTAAATCATTTAGGAACTCATTAGATACAGCACCATTTTGACTAGCAGTATTTCCATTTAATTGAGCTGCTGAATCGTTGATGCCTGCCACGACATACAAACCTGGCGGATTGATGATTGCATAACCAATTTCATGATCGTTTTTGCTCATGCGCACAAATTCTTCATCGCTTAGTAATTTAAAGGATGTTGGCAATAAAACCTCTAACTCTTTAGAATTCAAATCGCGCAATTTCGCCAACGTTTCAGGAACGGATGCTAAAAATTCTTCGTATTTATCTTCTCGAAGCAATGCATAGGACGCAGAGATGGCATCGCGCACGCCATCGTCAAAGGTCCACATAATACGCGTAGGACGATCAAAGCCATGTTCTTCAAGCATTGGATATAATTGATTTTGTTTACGAGATAGATGAATACGCCATTGTGCTAGGGAATCAAATACACCAAGCCAAGGATTTTTAATAAACTTATCTTGTTTCAACAATTCATCCGCTTCAAGAGCTACCTTTTCAACGGCATTAATCTCTTCCAAATATGCCCATAATGGATGATTTTCAGGGTACTCATTTTCAGCGCGCACTAATACGCCATCAAATAAGTTCAATAGATCATCCATCTTATCTAGGATTTCCTCATCCTTATATACACCTTTCAAACTTTGCTCTGCATAGGCAAACTCATCAGGTGTACAAGTGCCTAATTTTTCTTTCAAAATACGATTGCCCTCTTCCAAGGACAATTTACCATCTAAATAATCTTCTTTTACAGACACAATAATTCTGTAACGATCACTATTAATATCTAGCTTTTGCTGTAATGGATTCATATGCTTATACCTCCATGGGTCAAAGACTATTAGTATATACAATATATTATTACTATATTAAATATACTTTTATTATATTCATTTTGAAAGTAATTTTCAGTTGCTATAGATACATTTTCCAAGATAATTGAGCCACAAAACACTTTCACCTAATATAATTAAACCCTTAAGTACTTTCACCAGCATATAAAAAGGCACCCATACAATGTATGAGTGCCTTCTGTTAATTCCTTAAATTAATATATTCAGTTTTAGATGCCTCTACAGGATTACCATTGCTATCCGTAGCCGGTGTAAATTTCCATGTAGAAATCGTGTTCACAATGGATGCATCCGCATCACTACTACCAGTAGTTCCCTGTAATTCTACATGAGAAACGGATCCATCTGTATTAATAGTAAAGTTTACATTAACAACAGTTGCATCACCAGCATAACCATGTAGTACACCAGAATCAAAGCCTGGTGTAGATACTGCTTTTGGCGCTTCATAAGGTGTGGCCGCCAAAGAAACAGCGGCAGACATGGACATAATCAATACTGTTAAGGCAACACAACGCAATACATTACTCATCATCTTTCTCCTCATTTAGTCTTATGACTACTCTCATCATTGAGTCCTAGACTGTTTCTCTCCTTATTTTGCCTTAGGACCATTCGCTTTCGCATTCACGTCAGATGCATGATTATCGTTAGACTGCGATTTGTCTACCGTCAATTTACCATTGCCGGACTTAGCTGGAGCATTACCCTTTGGCAATGTGATTGTCATGCCTATGATGGATGCATGGGCTTTTTGATCTGTGCCAATAGCCGGCGTAAATTCCCATTGTCTAATGGCAGCTTTCACAGCTTCATCAACAGGGCCATAACCAGAGGATTGTTCTACAAAGACGTTTTCAACCTTGCCTTGTTTATTAATCAAGAAACGGACACGCATATGATCTGCAATGGTAATTCCATTTGGAATAGCTGGCATTGTAGGTTTAACGATGGACACTTCGCGAGGCGCTTCTGTAAATCTGCCGGCAGCCGCATCAGCATGAGCAGGCATCATGGCACCTACAGCAAATGTAAGAACAGCAGCACAAGTGAATCGAGTTAATATATTCATGGTTTAGTCCCCCTCGAAATTAATATAATAAATATACATATATAATACTCGATAAAGATGAAGAAAAAAATACCTAACTACAAAATATAGTTTACTTAAGTAAATATATTTATATTATAATTTATATTGATAATTTTTCTCATCTATGTTATATTTATATTGAACAAATTGATCGGATTACACATCAAGTTGATGTAACAAAATTACAAAAGGAGGTTCATCATGAGACGTAGAAAGCGTATTCAAATGAAGGTCATGATGGTACTTGGTATCGTTGCCCTCGTTGGGCCAAACCATCTACAATCTCTCATCCACTAAAGAATCGTGACCCTAGCAGAAGACCGTATAACTGCCACTAGCCGCTACGTTAGTAGCGGCTATTTTTCCGCTTAAATAAGGATAGTTAACAAGACAACTAAAAATTTTAAACTTAGTACCTACAAAAGGAGATTTATTATGAAATTTAATCGAATCGTATTAGTCGTCGTATCATTAGCACTGATGTTGTTCGCATTAGCAGGCTGTGGAAAAGATGCAGCGCAAGATAGTCAGAAGAAATTAAACGTCGTTGCCACAACAACAATGTTAACGGATTTAGTAAAAGAAATCGGCGGTGACCATGTGTCCGTCCAAGGTCTTATGGGACCTGGCGTAGATCCTCACCTCTATCAAGCGAGCGCCGGCGATGTAACTGCTATGTCTAAAGCAGATGTGGTGGTGTACAACGGTGTTCACTTAGAAGGTAAAATGGGTTCCATTTTCGATAATTTAACAAAACAAAATAAAGCTACTATCCGCGTATCCGACGCTATTGATCCATCGACACTACTCGACTTTGACGAAGAAAATGGCGTGAAAACGAAAGACCCTCATATTTGGTTCGATGTAGCGAATTGGAAACTTGCTGCTAAAGCGGTATATGAAGGTCTTGCTAAAGCAGATCCAGCTCACAAAGAGGATTTCAAAAAACGCTACGATGCATACCTCACTAAATTAGATGAAACAGATGCATATATTAAAGCACAAGCAGAATCGATTCCTAAAGAATCTCGCGTTCTCGTAACAGCACACGATGCCTTCCAATACTTTGCTCGCGCTTATGGCTTTGAAGTAAAAGGTTTACAAGGTGTAAGTACTGCTACAGAAGCTGGTACACAAGATGTGAATGAACTTGTTCAATTTATCGTAGATCACAAAATTAAAGCGATCTTCGTAGAATCTTCTGTACCACACAAAACAATTGAAGCCGTTCAAGAAGCAGCTAAGGCTAAAGGCTGGAACGTTGCTATCGGTGGTGAATTATACTCCGACTCTCTCGGGTCTGAAGGCACTGAAGGCGGCACATATATCGGTATGGTAAAAGCCAATATCGATACCATCGCTAAAGCACTTAAATAAACAATAATAAAAGGAGGTCTCTATGGAATGGGCCGTTGAAGTTGAAGATATGACCGTAGCCTATACGACAAAACCCGTATTATGGGACGTAGATATGAAGGTACCCATCGGTTCCTTAGCGGCTATCGTCGGCCCTAATGGGGCTGGTAAATCTACATTATTAAAGGCCATGTTAGGCCTATTAATAGTTATCTCAGGTAGTGTTAAGTTTTATATCGACCACCACCTTGCAATGGACAAAAAGGATTACAAGAAAATCGCCTATGTCCCTCAAAGTGGTAGCGTAGACTGGGACTTTCCTACTACCGTATTAGACGTAGTACTCATGGGCCGTTACGGTCACCTTGGGTGGTTCAAGCGACCAAGTAAAAAGGATAAAGAACTGGCTCTATCCATGATTGATAAAATGGGCATGAGCGACTATGTAAATAGGCAAATTCGCCAGCTTTCAGGAGGACAGCAACAGCGTGTATTCCTCGCAAGAGCCCTCGTACAAGAAGCAGATATTTACCTTATGGACGAGCCCTTCAAGGGCGTCGATAAGACGACTGAGCACGCTATTATTTCCCTGTTACAAGAAATGAAAGCCCGCGGTAAAACAGTGATCGTCGTACATCATGATTTAAATACGGTGCCCCAATATTTTGATTGGGTAACGATGGTCAACAAGCAGACCATCGCCTACGGTCCTGTAGCAGATACGTTTACAGAGGACGCCATTGAGCGTACCTACGGCAAGGGGAAATTTGTATGACCATACTCCAATCCTATACGACGCAAATGGTACTGCTCGGCACAGCGCTCTTAGGACTCGCCAGTGGTATTGCGGGCACCTTTGCAGTGTTGCGCAAGGAAAGCCTCATCGGTGACGGCCTCTCCCACGCAGCACTACCTGGTGTAGTTATCGCTTTCTTGCTGACCGGCATTAAGGATATTGAGGTCCTCATCGCTGGGGCCGCCCTATCCTCGATTGCTGCAGCTTGGCTCATCACCATCACCGTCGAAAACAGTAAAATCAAATTTGATGGTGCTTTGGCCACAATCTTGTCTGCCTTCTTTGGGCTCGGTATGGTCCTCCTCACCTACCTTCAAAGTCTAAATAATGCAGGTCAAGCGGGGCTTTCAAAATTTATATTTGGACAGGCGGCCACCATATTAGCCCGCGATGTGTACATTACGTCGGTCGCTGCACTCATCATCATTGTGTTAACCGCACTATTTTGGAAGGAGCTAAAACTCATCTCCTTTGATGTAGAATATGCCAAAACATTGCAAATTCCCGTCACCTTTACCCTCATTTTATATCGTGCTCTATTGATCATGACCATCATCATCGGCATTCAATCAGTAGGTGCTATCTTGATAAGCTCCCTACTCATTGCACCAGCTGTAGGGGCACGTCAGTGGACGAACAAGCTAGGTACCATGTGTATATTAGCGGGATTCTTCGGCATGCTATCCGCTATGGGCGGCACCCTTTGGAGTACCTCAGTACAAAAACTACCTACAGGTCCTGCCATCATCGTCATTCTATCGGTTATCGTCCTATTGAGCCTCATTTTTGCACCTAATAGAGGCATCTTGTGGCAATATCGTAAAAGAGGTGCCCCATGACAGTACATACAGAAATTTTACTCATCGCCATTGCGGTATCTATGGCGTGCGCTATACCTGGTGTATTTCTAGTGCTACGCCGTATGTCCATGATGGCTGATGCCATTACGCACACCGTATTTCTCGGTATCGTGCTGGCCTTCTTTGTAACGGAAGACTTAAACTCCCCCTTACTTCTAGTAGGAGCAACCTTAGTCGGTGTAGGAACTGTGTGGCTTACGGAAATGATTCATAACACGGGGCTCGTCAACGAAGACGCGTCTATCGGTATCATCTTCCCTCTCCTCTTTTCCATTGCTATCATTCTTGTCAGTCTCTACAGCGGTAACGCCCATCTTGACGTAGATACGGCATTACTGGGCGAAATCGCGTTCGCTCCATTCGATAGATGGATTGTAAACTCCACTGACTTAGGCCCTGTATCGCTATGGATTTCCCTAGGGGTAGCTCTTATCAACCTCATATTAGTTGTACTCTTCTATAAGGAACTGCAGCTATCCACCTTTGATCCATTACTAGCAGGGCTTTTCGGCTTCATGCCAGCCCTCATCCATTATGTGCTCATGACCATGGTATCCCTCACCGTGGTGGCTTCGTTCCAAGCGGTAGGTGCCATCCTCGTTATTGGACTCATGATTGGACCTGCAGTCATCGCTTATTTATGGACGGACTCTGTGAAAGCCATGCTCACTAGCAGTATCATCATCGGCATTATCTGTGCCGTCATCGGTACAGAAGTCGCTTTCACCCTAGACGTATCCATTGCAGGCGCTATCGCAACGACCATAGGTCTTGCTTTATTAATCGCCGTTATTTGCACCCCAAAGATCGGCTATATCGCAACCTATCGCCGCCAACGCCACTTGCGCCGTCACTATCGAGAAACGATGATGCTCTGCCACATCTATACCCATATGAACACACCTGTGGCAGCCATTGAAAACGGCATTGGCACCATTCACGAACACCTGAACTGGAAGCCAGACTATACACACCAAGCCGCATCACACCTTAAGAAACAAGGCTTGTTGTATGTAACAAATGGGTACTATATGCTTACCGATAAAGGTGTGGCTCAAGTTAAAGAAATTATTTAAATACAATACTAATACTTTTCCCAACCAAAAAGAAGCTGAAATCAATGCACTGCAAAGATTTCAGCTTCTTTTATATTAGTTAATTGCTTCTAATGGAATGACGTGAGGCATGCCATTGTCATCCATGTAGATTTTTGTTCTAACACGGTATACATCTTCCATCATGGCTTCTGTAAAGATGTCTTTCGGTGCGCCTTGATTGTATACTCTACCCTCTTTGAGCACGATGATTTCATCTGCGAACATAGCCGCCAGATCAAGATGATGTAATGTTACAAGTGTTGTAAAATCATTTTCTTGGGTCAGATTTTTTAGCAATGTTAACAAGTCAAATTGCTTGTGCAAATCTAGAGCACTCGTCGGTTCATCAAGAATTAAGATTTTAGGTTCTTTCACAAGGGCCTGAGCCATGAACACCAGTTGGCGTTGACCACCGCTGAGCTCCATAATGCTACGCGATGCAAAGCGTTGCAAGTTCAACCGTTCCAACACCTCTTGCGTAGCTGCAATGTCTTCATCACTTACGCGGAAGGACATGGATCCCATGCGCCCTAGCATAACGACTTCAAAAACAGTCAAATTGACTCTACAATCATTATCTTGAGACAAATAGCTCACCGTACTGCTGAAATCCTTTGTAGAATATTCAGATACAGACTTGCCGTTAATGGTAATATCGCCCTTGCCTTTCAAGATGCCCATGATTGTTTTTAAAAGCGTAGATTTACCAGCACCATTGGTGCCGATGAGAGCCGTTAATTTACCAGTTTTAGCGGCAAAATCAAGGCCCTTCAAGATTTGTCCGTCTTCCGTAGAGGAATAGCCAAAGGTTAAATTATGAACTTCAATCATTTGAAATAGCTCCTTTTCCTAGTTAATACCAACGAGAAGAAGAAAGGTACACCGATGAT
>CAKPXN010000007.1 GCA_934202095.1 uncultured Veillonella sp. | reverse complement strand
TCAATATAGTACATCTCTTCTGGATGTTCTCCTGGCGCTTTTGTTTTCCAATGATATCCTTCCACATAACTAGATAGCCAACGAGCATTCTTATAATCTCGTGTATACCGTATATCAAAGCCATCCAATACATGTTCATAAGAATATCGAGGTGTTCTATGAATACCATCAGGTGGTGAACTTAAGCTATCATGAAAATCTATTGCCCGTGGTACTTGACGCAAAGGTGTGTTAATGTCATAAGGCCCCACCGTTTTTTCTGATAGTCCATGGTATACATTGACACTAATCGTATTTAAACCAGCTACATATTCTAATCCTGCACTAATACGAGAAAATTTATCCTTAAATGCATAGTCATAGAATACATTGGCACCGACGTAGGCATGCTCATGTGTACTAAGGCGACGATAGCCAACACCAGCAGTACCGACAACACCAAGCGTATCATGTTCTACTACTTCACCTTTATCAATATAGGTACCTTGACCGTCAATTCTTCCAAAATCTGAATCCGAACCATTCCAATATGTAGTAGTGGAAACTTTTTCGCCACCATTACCATCTAAGCGCCCCTGTACAAAAACCATAGATTTATCATATTTCTTTATAGGTTGCAATGTTTCTACAAAATACTTTGCATTCATTTTCTGCTTAGAGTTATGATTACTATAATGGAATCGTGTATCATAGCTTAGATTATTATCAGTCATTTGTTTATTAGGCATTGCATAATCATGATAATAATCTTTCTGAGTTCCTTGTAAACCAATACCGATGTCAGTACGATCCATCCAACTACTTTGATCAGTATCCCCAGTTTTTACATTAGTGCTCACATCTGCAGCCATAATTCCCATACTCAAGCTGCACATAAAAGCACTGCAAACCAGAGTTTTTATTATTAATTTATCTTTCATTTCAAACTCCTCTCTTACAAATTCATTTTAATAATGAATATAAAATGAACATACTTTATTATACATATAATCTAATAAGCTGACAACCATAGAGAAGGAGAAATTTATGTGTTAAAATATATGTATTATATACATCGGAGCAATATTATGAAATCAAAAACACTAACAATAGCAATCATTATTGCCATCATAGCTACACTGAGTGCTATGTGGTATTTCTTATGGTATATTCCTCATACACCAGTCTACACGTTCCAAACTATTCGTGAAGCCGTTGAAAACAAAGATGCAGATACGGTATTAGAGCACATCGATACAACATCATTAGTAAAAAACATCGTCACCCACGAGGGCAATACCTATGTGGATACATCCTCACCTTTAGGCAAGGCCGCAGTAGCAGCAACGAAAACATTTGGACCAGCCCTTCTTGATGATGTAATTCGTAAATATGTAGAGGATCCTGATAGTTTCAAATCGCAAAATAGTAGCGATTCAAATACTGAAAGCGAGGATACATCCAATACATTCTCTATGGTTGACCGCATCCAACGGGGTGAATTATTTAAACAACGCCATTTAGAGATTAAAAACATTACCTCTGAAGATGATGGCGACACCGCTACCGTAACCGTAACAATTCACAATACCAAGACAAACCAAACAGCGCCCATCCGAGTACTTATGAAACACATCGGAGATGGAACTTGGGCTATCTATGATATCCCAGATATCGAAGCACTCTATAAAATCACAAGAAAATAAAGACCTCTTTATGTATCTCAATACGAATAGAGGCTAATGACAGAAAAATCCGACTTTGGCCCTGCGAAGCCCGAAGGGCGTAGACAGACCCGGCCGGTGGAGGATTTTACTGTTATTGGCCTCTACATACGTATTTATACGAAAGAGGTCTTTTTTTCTTATCGATTTTTAGGTACTATCGCACAGGTTACGGTAACCTGAGATATCAAACGATGGCTTTCATCAAGCATATCAAAACGCCAAACATGAGATGTTTTCCCTTGTAATAGTAACTGTCCTTTAGCAATTAAATCGCCTTCTGCTTTCATAGGGCGCATATGATTTGCAGTCACCGATTGTCCGACAGCAAATTGATCATCTCGAATCAGTTGATTGCTGAGCATCCCCGATAGAATTTCGCCAAAGGCCAAGGTAGCGCCACCATTGAGATAGCCTTGTGGTTGCGCATGATAACTAGTTACATGCATCACCCCTTGCCCACTGGTAGGCCCTGTTAACTCAACACAATCGATTTGTAATGCGTCTATCATTGTCATAGCGTTCGTTTCTCCACTGTATATTCCTCAATACGATTATTCAATACATCAACACCAAGACCATTGCCATTAGGCACCTGCATGGCCCCATCGATAAATAAAATTTCTGGATTGATAAGGTCATGCTCAAAATAGCGATTAGAATCGGATAAATCCCCTGCCATATAGGTATCACCTAAGGCAGCAAGTTGAATATGTAATATCTTTGAGATGCCCGATTCAACCATGCTACCAATCCAGTAAGGAATACCTGCTTCGCGGCATCGTAAAATGGCAGCGCGCGTCTGTATGAGCCCACCAAGGCGTCCTACTTTTACATTGAGTACATCAATCAATCTATGCTCGATTGCATAAGATAAATTATCATAAGACAAAATTGACTCATCTAGACAAATAGGTGTCGTAATAGGCCAATTAGGCAACGATTTCTTCCACGCTTTATAGGTAATCAAATTCGTCAAACTAAAGGGTTCTTCTATACATAGCAAATTCAAGTCATTATAGGCAGCCACTATATCTAGCTGGTCATAGGTATAACTTTGATTAGCATCAACGGCTAAGTCTAAGTTTGGATAGGCTTCACGCACAAGTCGTGTCCGTTCATAACCATCCCGTGGTGATACCTTGAGTTTAATTCGTTGACAACCATTGGCTACATGCTGTTCCACGATACCTAATAGTTCATCCATGGGCACGTCGCCAATGACGATGCCATTTGAAATGGTAGATTCCAAAGACTGCCCCAGAATATACGACACAGAATTCACGCCTTTTCGGTTGCACTCTAGATTAATTAAAGCGTTTTCAAGGCCTGCTATCGTCATGGGCATATTGTCGCGCTTTAACCAAAATTGTAACTGCCGAATATAGGCCATCAATGGTTTTGGCCGCATCAAGCGCAACTCTAGAATATAGGTATCCACCAATTGTTTCCATGCGGAATCAACGGTTTCTGATGTATAAAAAGGGTCTGTGAAAGCCACACATTCCCCGTATCCAACATAGCCTTGTTGATCCTCGACACGAACGATGACACTTTCACGAACACGAACAGTACCCTTAGCCGTTTTGAATTCAAATTTTAGGGGCAATGCTACGCGATATGTCGTTATGGATTTAAAGTTCAATATATCATGCATGAGAACCTCCACTCGGCGCCGTCATATCGAGATAGGAGGCCAACGACTTACGCATAATCTTACCTGTCCCATTACGTGGCAATGCATCCATAATCATAATGTATTTAGGCACCTTATATTTGGCTAGCTTACTAGCAATATAGCCTCGCACGACCATTTCCAAATCGCCACCTAATACATCTACATCATCAAAGGCAACAAATAGTGCAGGCACCTGCCCCCATTTCGTATCGGCTACAGGAATAACCGCACATTCCTTCACCCCTTGCATGGCATACACAGTATCTTCAATTTCCTTAGGATAGATATTCTCGCCTCCAGAAATAATCAAATCTGTACGGCGATTTAAGATGTATAAAAAGCCATCTTCATCTAGGTATCCTATGTCATCGGTATTAAAATCGCCATGAATCGGTACGCGATTGATATAGCCACTCATAACCATGGGACCATTCAAATGAATTTCGCCTACCCCATCTGTATCGGAATTTACAATATGTACGGTCATCCCCGGCAAAGGTTTACCTACCGAATCAAGTTTATTTAGATTCGATAATACCGGCATGGTCACGCTTTGACTAAAGGTTTCCGTCATACCATAGGTCTTATAAATCGGTAACTGCTTTGCCATACACGCATCAACTAGAGGTCGCGGTATAAATTCACCGCCCAATAAGATAACTCGCAGTTGATGGTGAGCAATGCGCGGTTCTAAATTCTTTAAGATGGTAGGCACCAGAGACATCATGTTAATACGACCATCATGAATATATTGCAGTACTTGTTCTTCGTTATAGGATTCCATGATTGTCATGGCCGTTCCATTGTAGATTGATCGCATCAATATAGACAAACCACTTACATGAAACAATGGCAACACCATAAGCCAATTATCCTGTTCCGTAACGCCAAGTACCTGTTGTGATGCTTGCACATGAGCCTTAATTTGCCCCCAACGAAGCGGTACCGATTTAAACTGTCCCGTTGTAGCACTGGTATTCATGATAGCTGCAATGTCATTATCGTCAAAGGTCCAATCAAAGATATCCTCTGCTACATTACGTGACATAGTTCTTATGGATTCGAACTGAATGGCTGTTGCAGATGTTGGCACTTGTGACTGTCGTTTAGCACTATGTAGCACAGTTGTGATATGTAATTGAGATAACTGGTTTTCTATTTCACCTGCTGTAAGATGGACGTTTAATAAAAGCACTTCTTTATGGACTAGCATAGCCGCCAAGATATAGACGGCCATCGTTACAGAATTATCCGATATTATAGAGATGCGTGTGTCTGGTAGCGCTTGTAATCGAGTTGCCACGCATATAACCGCATCATATATATCCTTATAGTTGTATTCATTCATACAAATACGTTTCGGATAATGCTGTTTTCCATATCGTAACCATTCCATCATCTCACCTCTTAGCTAACCATAGTACTATAAAACATATACGTATAAGAAAGGCGCCTCATATAGAGGCGCACTTATCATATAAATACTATCAAATCCATACATAAGGACTGATTCCCCGATTTCTATTAAGGGAATTTAGGGAATTGTTTGAAGTCTGGTTTGCGTTTTTCTTTGAACGCATCGCGACCTTCTTTAGCTTCATCTGTTGTATAGTACATCAACGTTGCATCGCCTGCAAATTGTTGTAACCCTGCAAGGCCATCTGTATCTGCGTTGAAGGATGCTTTCAACATGCGCAATGCCATTGGGGACAATGCCAAAATTTCATTACACCATTGAACCGTTTCTTCTTCCAATTTGTCAAATGGTACCACGCAGTTAACCATGCCCATTTCGTAAGCTTGCGCAGCCGTGTATTGACGGCAAAGGAACCATACTTCACGAGCGCGTTTGTGACCGATCATGCGCGCTAAATAACCAGCACCGTAACCAGCATCGAAGGAACCTACGCGAGGACCTGTTTGACCGAATTTTGCATTTTCAGAAGCGATGGTAAGGTCACATACGATGTGCAATACATGGCCACCACCGATGGCAAAACCATTTACCATAGCGATAACAGGTTTTGGAATGATGCGGATTAAATGTTGCAAGTCAAGTACGTTAAGACGAGGAATATTGTCATCGCCTACATAACCGCCATTGCCGCGCACACGTTGGTCACCGCCGGAGCAGAATGCCTCTTTATCTTCACCTTGGCCATGGTTAGCACCAGTCAAGATAATAACACCAATTTCTGCATCGTCGCGAGCGATTGTGAATGCATCAATAAGCTCGATTACGGTTTTAGGGCGAAATGCGTTGCGCACTTCTGGGCGATTAATCGTGATTTTTGCAATACCATTATAGGTTTCGTAAATTACATCTTCATAATTACGATCCAATACTTTCCAATCAAATTTGCTCATGGATGTTACCTTTCTTTATATAAAAAATCTGCTAAGGCCGTCATAAACGGGCCCGGCTTTTCTAAATGTACATTATGTCCCGCCCCATTGACGATGACATGGTCACAGTTTGGTAAGTTACTAAACCGCTCTTCTCCTATTGTAGTATATTTTGTATCTAATGCGCCACTAATATATAGAGATGGCATAGATAATTCTTGTAATCGATGGCCTACATAGGGCATAACGCCTTGTCCTGAGCCTCGCAATGTAGCTGCTAATGCATAGGGACTATTGTGTGCACGACGTTGAAACAACTTATCTTGTACGATTGGTGAAAGCTGGCTTTGGCTGTCAAAAATAGAGATTTCCGACCATTTAGTAGCAAACCAATGACCATCATTATCCTCTATAGCTGATGCCAGTTGTTCATCTGACTCTTTACGCGCTTGTCGTTCTACATCTGATTCGATGCCAACAGAACCACTTTCTAAAATAAGGTTTTCAATTTCAGAACCATATTCAAGAGCATAAAGCAATGCTAATCGCGCCCCCATAGAGTAGCCCATAAGAGAATAGCTTTCACCAGCCACGGCGGAAATCACCGTATGCAAATCATTGAGCATGGTAGGAATAGAAAAGGCGCTCTCATCCTCTGGTATATCCGAATCTCCATGACCAATCGTATCGATGCGGATGAGCTGATAACCCGGTACAACGATGCCATCCCATGTATAGCTTGACTCAGAAAAGCCATGTAAGCACACAAGAGGTTTACCGGCGCCAGCTAGCGTCACCCCATATCGATACTCACCAAGATCGACATACATGCGAAGTGCTGGATTGTATATGGAGTTATCTATAATACTGCAAGCATATTGGCTCATAGTCGGTCCTCCTTGTTTGTAGGAATCGTCGTATATTGTTTATGTAGTTCCCGGCTTCGTTCTTTAGATGTGGGGATTTCAATGACGTGAACACTTGCTGTTCCTACATAGTTTTGTAACACATTTTTCAATTCATCATTACTTGTCACGCGTACAAAATCGATACCATATAGGGTCGCAAGACCACTATAGTCTAGACCTTGCGCAGTACTAAATAAGTAATCAAAATGGGGCGTTCCCTTTTGCGGCAAATATTCAAAAATGCCACCCCCATCATTATTGTGAACAATGATAGTTAAATTTAATGGGTGTGTTTTTGCCACGGCGAGGCCATTCAAATCGTGAAAGAAGGTTAAGTCCCCCGTAAGCAATACGGTAGGTATACCATTTGTAGCGATGCCAAGGGCCGTAGAAACGGTGCCATCAATACCGTTAACGCCACGATTACCATAGATAATAGCGCTGTGACGATTACCAGACCAGAAATAATCCATATCTCGAATGCTCATACTATTGGCAACTACAATTTGACTGTGTTGTGGTAACAGTTCTTGTAAGAGATGAATTGTACGTCCTTCAAATAGTTCCTGTTCTCGACCAACTGTATCGAGTTGTTTACGCCCTACTTCGTCTGCATGAATCCACGTAGCTAGATAACCATTATCCGCTGTATCGAGTTCCTCATAAGCACCTTCTGCATATTCCTCATTTCCCATTGCATGAAGCTCAGGAATCTGCATTTTCAGTGCATCAACCAAACCTTGTGGAGTCGATTGTACAAAGAGCGTCGTGTTTCCTGCAGGGTTCGTATAATCCATGGTAGGGCTAACAGATATAATTGGTGTATGTTGCATGGATGCCACCCACTGTTGAACACGTTTAGATACGACCATCTGACCAATCTGCAAGATGCAATCCGGTTGTAGTGCATCTCGATATATATTTTGTGAAAGCAATGCATCATAGGATGTAATAATTCGTTCATCACGAACACTACGCATATTAGAGAGTGGATCACCTAAAATGGGAGCATGGAACATATAAGACAAAGCAAGAATAGCGTCTATGTCATCAGGATTGGCGCTTGGGCCAGCTAATATGAGAACCTTTGTATGCTTAAGAAGGTCATACATAGCATATACATCGCTTGGTTGAATAGTTCCACTCACAACAGAAAATGGAAGTCGTCCACAAGCAAAATGTTTTTTATCTAACTCCGGTACCAATGGCTCAAAGAGCGGTACATTAATATGCACGGGACCCCTTTTTACATCCAAAGCTTTCATATAGGCCTTTCGAGCTACCAGACGCGGATACGTATAGTAATGGTCCTGTTGTGGTACAGCTAATTCTTCGTAATAGTTAACGGCTGTTCCGAATAGTTTTTGTTGATCCACCGTTTGTGGAGCCCCTACATGTTGCAATGTATGAGGTCGATCGGCAGACAAAATAATCAAGGGTACACCGCTATATTGTGCTTCTAGTACGGCCGGCATATAATGTGCCACCGCTGAACCCGATGTGCATACGAGAATTACAGGCTTTCTATGGGCCTTAGCAATGCCCAACGCCATGAACCCTGCGGACCGTTCATCAATATTCATATAGGTTTCAAAATCACCATGTTCACGAAATAACATGGCCATTGTTGTAGAGCGTGAACCAGGGCTAAACACGGCATGCGTGATGCCTAATTGGGCGAACTCATCTACCAAGGTAGCGATATATTCATTCATGTAATTTCTCCGTAATATAGATGGGTTTATTTCTCATCATAGTTATTCCGTACTAGTTCTATACCATTTATAAAGCATCTAGTATAGTACGCATTTTATTATTCGTTTCTATATATTCTTCATCCGCATCAGAATCAGCAACTACACCACATCCGGCGTACGCATATAGAACATTATCCATAATGAGCGCAGATCGAATAGCGACAACAATGATGCCATCCCCCATATCCTTCATAAAGCCAAACGGAGCGGCATACATACCACGCTCGTGCGCTTCATATTGTTGTAGTAAGGCCAACGCCTTAACTCTTGGTTCTCCGCCAAGAGCCGGTGTAGGATGTAATAACTTCGCCCATTCAATAAGCGACTTTGTGCTATCCTTAGCCGTTATGATAGTTCTCAAATGATACAGATGGGCAAGCTCCATAATCTCCGTTTTACCAACAGAAATATCTTGAGTGACCTCGTTCATCGTATGTACAATACGATCTCGAACGATATTGTGTTCAAACAGATTTTTCTCGTCTGTTAATAACTGTTCCTTGGTCCATGCATGAGGTCCGTCCTTTGGTGCTGTTCCAGCTAGTGCATAACTAAGGATTTCATTACCACGATGACGCACCAAAATTTCTGGAGAAGCCCCTACAAAGGTACGCCCATCCTTTTCATAACCAAAGATAAAACAGTTCGGATTATTTTCAACCAAATTGGCCAAGATACTCGCCACATTAAACGGTGTATCACTTGTAAATTGCACCTCACGGGATGCAACTACCTTTGTCATCTCCCCATAACTAATGCCATCCGAAATAGCATTCATCAAATTATCCCAATCAGATTTATCATCACTGGTTTCACGGAAATTATGACGAATATGAGGCACTTCAATATCTTCTATGCTAACGCTTTCACCAGCATGCAAATAAAAGGATTCCCCATTTTCTACGATGTAGTAATGGGTGAACGCAATCATTTCATGCCCCATTCCCGACCATTTAGGATCCTTTGATGTGTCAAAAAAAGTATCCCCATAAAATACGTACGCATAATTATGGCGGTCCTCATCATCTTTAACTGTAGCTAGACGTTTAGCGCCTACAACAATACGATCACTTTGCCGGTCCACCCAAAAAACGCGTTCCTCGTTGGGGAAATTAAGCCAAAAGGCTATGGGACTATTCAGTTGTAACGGTTCTTTATTATAAATCATAATGGTATATCGCTATTACAAAGAAAACAGACTCTATTACATCACCAAATGTCGTCTACATTGGTGTTTCTATGTATATCGATATTATTATATCACGGGTACATACTAAATTATAGGCAATAAAAATCCCCTACACCGTTTGCATACGCATATAGTATAGGGGATTATGTATTATTTGAAAGCTTTTGCACCAATATCCTTACGATATTGCATACCTTTAAATGTAATATGATCTACGCGCTCATAGGCACGGTCTAAAGCAGTTCGTAGGTCCTTACCAAGTCCTACAACACCAAGAACACGACCACCATTTGTAACATAATGGTCTCCTTCTAGCTTCGTTCCGGAATGGAAAATAATGGATGTATCATATTGTACAAGTTCACCTAAGATGACATCCCCCTTAGAGGATGTTTCCGGATAACCTTTTGAAGCAAGAATAACACAGGCAGCAGATGAGTCTTTCCATTTCACCATGTTTGGCTGTAATGTACCAGTAGCACAGGCCATCATAATTTGGCCTAAATCACCTTCCAACAATGGTAATACTACTTGGGTTTCTGGGTCCCCAAAGCGGGCGTTAAATTCCACCACCTTCGGACCTTCATCGGTAATCATAAGACCTGCATAAAGACAGCCCACATATGGCATACCTTCCTTTGCCATGGCTGCTACCATAGGCTCTAAAATAGTCTTCATTGCTTCATCTCGCAACGCATCAGTTAGCACAGGTGCTGGTGCATAAGTTCCCATACCACCCGTATTAGGGCCCTTATCGCCATCAAAAATACGCTTATGATCTTGAGATGCAATCATAGGAACCACTGTCTTCCCATCTACAAAGGCAAGAAGGCTAGCTTCTTCGCCTTCCATAAATTCCTCAATGACAACAGTACTACCAGCCTCGCCAAAGCGATTTCCACTGAGCATATCATCAACGGCTGCATTAGCTTCATCAATAGTCATAGCCACCACAACACCCTTGCCAGCTGCTAAACCATCGGCTTTCACCACAATAGGCGCACCAGTTTTAGCGATGAATTGTTTAGCTTCATCTGCGTTAGAAAATACGCCGTAAGCAGCTGTAGGGATATTATATTTTTTCATAAGATCTTTAGCAAAGACCTTAGAGCCTTCTAGTTGAGCAGCCGCCTTAGAAGGTCCAAATACAGGGATTCCCGCTTCATTCAACGCATCCGCAAGGCCTGCCACAAGAGGAGACTCTGGACCTACAACAACAAGGTCCACCTTATTATCTTTCAAAAAACGGATCAGATGATCCGTATGAGACCAATCGATACCGACTAATTCTGCACAATTTTTCATAGCTGCACTACCAGGTACAGCGTATACCTTTTCTACACTGGGGCTAATGGATAAACGCCACGCAATAGCATGTTCGCGGCCACCATTGCCGATTACGCAAACCTTCATAATTACCTCTAATGTTTAAAATGACGAATGCCTGTAAATACCATTGCAATGCCGGCTTCATCAGCAGCCTTAATGGACTCTTCATCACGGATAGAACCACCTGGTTGGATAATAGCAGCTATACCATGTTTAGCCGCTGTTTCTACGGTATCGCCAAATGGGAAGAACGCATCAGATGCAAGAACGGCCCCTTTTGCAGCCTCTCCAGCTTGTTCAAGGGCAATTTTTGCGGAACCAACGCGGTTCATTTGACCGGCACCAACACCAAGTGTTCGTTTTTCATTGGAGATTAAGATAGCATTGGATTTTACATGTTTTACAAGCTTCCATGCAAATTCAAGCGCTTTCCATTGTTCTTCTGTAGGTTGTGCCTTTGTAACAACCTTATAATTAGCACGATTTTCTACGATGTCATCTTCTGTTTGTACGAGCATACCGCCAGACACCTTTTTCACAGTTACTTGGCCAGATTCAGGCTTAGATAACTCGATGAGACGAATATTTTTCTTCGCTTCCAAAATATCTAGGGCTTCTTTTGTGAAAGCTGGCGCCATGATAACTTCTAAGAAAATTTTGCTCATTTCTTCTGCCGTAGCCGCATCAACTTCGCGATTTAACGCAACGATACCACCAAAGGCAGATACGGAATCGGCTTCATAAGCGTTGACATACGCATCATGCAATGTGGATGCCGTTGCGGCACCGCATGGATTAGTATGTTTAATAATGCATGCCGCAGGATCAGTAAATTCCCATACCATATTCCACGCAGCTTCCATATCGACAATATTGTTATAGGATAATTCTTTACCGTGTAATTGCTTCAATGCCCCCATGCCGTGAGCCTTGCCAATTTCTTTATAAAAAGCTGCTTTTTGATGTGGATTTTCGCCATAACGAAGGTCCATAACCTTTTCATAAGCGCTTAAATATTCAGGAGGTGTAGGGCCTTCTCCGATTACACCACTCATATAATTAGCAATCGCTGTATCATAAGCAGCTGTATGAGCAAAGGCTTCTTTAGCTAAGGCAAAACGATACTCTTGCGTCAATGCACTATTCGTTTTAAGCATTTCTAAAATTTCATCATAGTGATTAGGGTTAACTACAATGCCTACGTACGCATTATTTTTAGCTGCAGAGCGCACCATAGTTGGGCCTCCAATATCGATATTTTCAATAGCATCTTCTAATGAAACATTTGGTTTTGCAATCGTTTCGCGGAAAGGATATAAATTGACTACCACTAAATCGATAGGCAAAATACCATGTTCTTCCATAGCGGCTTGATGCTCTGCATTATCACGAATCGCTAAGATACCACCATGTACCTTTGGATGTAACGTTTTTACACGACCATCCATCATTTCAGGAAAACCAGTAAGAGATTCTACAGCCTTTGCAGGAACGCCTGCATCAGTAATAGCTTTCAACGTGCCACCTGTAGAATAGATAGTTACCCCTAATTCTACGAGTCCTTTGGCAAAGTCAACAATACCTGTTTTATCAGAAACACTAAGTAATGCGTTTTGAATCATCGTTCCTCCTAAATATAATGTACAATGCGTCCATCTATGCGCAATGCATCTTCACAGAACAAGCGAAGTGCTTCACGATAGGTAGCATGTTCTACGGGCAATAATCGTTCGGACAAAGTATCCTCTGTATCATCAGGGTATACAGGAACTGTATTTTGCATGATGATAGGGCCTGTATCCATACCGGCATCCACGAAATGAACGGTACAACCAGTTACTTTTACGCCCGCATCGATAGCCTGTTGATGACCATGAAGCCCTGGAAAGGATGGCAATAAAGCGGGATGAATATTTAAAATCTTATGCTCATAGCGAGCAATAAGGCCGGCCCCTACAATACGCATGTAGCCGGCCAATACAATACCATCGACACAATACGGCTCAAGAGCATCCAATTGAGCTTGTTCAAAGGCTTGCTTTGAATCAAACTGACTACGTTCAATAGCAATGAGTGGAATACCCCAGCCTTTAGAGCGTTCTACAATACCAGCATCTGCATGGTCTGTAATAATAACGACAAACTCGCCATTGATAAGGCCCTCTTGCATCGCCTTGTACAAGGCTTCGCCATTTGAGCCTCTACCACTGGCAAATAGAGCAAGACGCTTTTTAGATACGGAATTAGTCATTAAATACCGCCCCTTTTACGACAACAGGACCTTCGCCTGCAACGATACGACCAATTTCATATACTGCTTCATTTCGGCTCTCAAGATTAGCTTTCACAGTATCTACGTCATCGGCATCGACGATGAGAATCATACCGATACCCATGTTAAACGTACGGTACATTTCATGCCAATCCACATTGCCCCATTCTTGCAATTTTGTAAATACAGGAAGGCGTGGCCATGTATCACAATCTACCTCAGCAGTTACGCCATTAGGTAGAACGCGTGGAATGTTTTCATAGAAACCACCGCCTGTGATATGAACCATACCTTTAATATAGTTTTCTTTAATCAAAGGCAATACAGCTTTAGGATACAAGCGTGTTGGTGTTAACAATTCTTCGCCAAGGGTTTTACCAAATTCTGGAATGTCTTGATCTATGGAGAACCCTTTATGGTCAAAAACGATTTTACGAACCAAGGAGAATCCATTGGAATGAACCCCGGAGGATGGCAAACCAAGAATGACATCACCGTCTTTAATATGTTCACCTGTAATTAGTTTAGGGCGATCTACAATACCTACGGCAAAACCAGCTACATCATAGTCACCTTCACCATAAAAACCAGCCATCTCAGCTGTTTCCCCACCTAGGAGAGCACAACCAGATTCTTCACAAGCATTAGCAACGCCGCGTACGATATCAGCGACTTGTACTGGATCAAGTTTACCAACCGCTACATAGTCTAAGAAGAATAAAGGCGTTGCCCCTTGCACGAGAATATCATTTACACTCATGGCAACACAGTCTTGGCCAATCGTATCATGTTTATCCATCATAATAGCGAGGCGCAATTTTGTGCCAACACCGTCTGTGCCGGATACGAGCATTGGTTCTTCCATGGAATGACCTGCTAAGGAATAAAGGCCACCAAAGCCGCCTAAATCACCTACAACACCTGCTGTGTATGTTCTTTTTACGGATTCTTTCATCAACTCTACGGCTTTATTACCGGCATCGATATCTACACCTGCATCACGATAGGTTAATCCTGTTTTATTCGAGCACATATTTGACCCCTTCCTCTTGTTCTGTAGGCACATTTACCCTGTAATCACCATTGAAACAAGCGAAACATAAATCCGCTTCTGGGACGCCGCTAACAGCTTTGCACAAGCCTTCTTTTGATAGATAATGCAATTTATCTGCCTTAATATAATCTCTAATTTCTTCAATTGTATGTGTAGCCGCAATCAATTCTTTACGAACCGATGTATCAATGCCATAGTGACAAGAATATTCGATAGCCGGCGAGCTAACGCACATATAGATTCCCTTAGCGCCTGCCTCTTTTAACATCTTGACGATAAGCCCACTTGTGGTACCACGCACGATAGAGTCATCGATTAATACAATGCGTTTACCGCCTACAACCTCTGGCATAGCATTTAGTTTCATGCGCACAGCTAGTTCCCGTTCCTCTTGATTAGGTTTGATAAATGTACGTCCACTGTATCGATTTTTAATCAACCCTTCTGCGAAAGGGATGCCCGATGCACGAGCATATCCAAGAGCAGCCGTCGTACCAGAGTCTGGAATAGACATGACGATATCTGCATCATATTTAGTTTCATTATATAATTCACGTCCCATATTGAGTCGTGTTTCATATACGGATTGGCCATCGATTTTGCTATCGGAGCGCGCAAAATAAATATATTCAAAAACACATAGCTTTTTATCAATCTTTTCAGGTTCTGCATAGATTGTGCTACGCACGCCACGATCATCGATAATAACCATCTCACCTGGGTCAATATCGCGAATAAATTCAGCCTTTATAGCATCGAAAGCGCAGCTTTCACTAGATAAAACATAGCCATGCTCAGTCTTACCTAAGCAAAGTGGTCTGAAGCCTTGAGGATCGCGAACCCCAACGAGAGAGTCATTAGTGGTAATAACCAAGGAAAAGGCCCCTTCGATTTGTCGAGCTGCATCAGCAATGCGTTCCTCTTGCGTTTCAGCCTTAGAACGAGCGATTAAGTTTACGATAACCTCTGAATCCATAGTTGTTTGAAAAATGGAACCGTCTGCTTCTAATCGACGGCGGATACCGAGAGCATTCGTCAAATTACCATTGTGAGCTACTGCAATTTGACCGCCTTGATAATGGATGACAAGAGGTTGAATATTACGGGGATTATTAGAGCCAGTCGTAGAATACCGCACGTGGCCAGTCCCCATATGGCTTTTCAATGTAGGCAATTCCTTGATTGCTTCGGTCAATAATCCCATGCCTTTTTTCAAAGCCACTTCATTACCATCGGTGATAGCGATACCCGCACTTTCTTGACCGCGGTGTTGAAGGGCAAACAATCCCCAGTACACATATCGTGCAACATCAATGGTGCGGTCAAACACACCAAAGACGCCACATTCTTCATGCCATTTGTCAAAAATTGGATCGTAGTTCATCAATAACCCCCAGGTTATGCACGTTCGCCTGTTAAACGGAATAACATTTCTTTATAAGCTTCTTCGATATTGCCTAGGTCGCGACGGAAACGGTCTTTATCGAGTTTTTCACCTGTTGTTGCATCCCAGAAACGGCATGTATCAGGAGAAATTTCATCGCCAAGCAATACTTCACCATTATGTGTACCAAATTCAAGTTTGAAATCGACTAATGTTACATTCTTAGTAGCCAAGAAGTTTTTAAGGATATCGTTTACCTTCATAGTAATTTCGGAAATTGTATCCAATTGTTCTTGCGTAGCCCAGCCAAGAGCCGTGATTTGGGATTCGTTGGCAAATGGATCGCCTAGTTCATCGTTTTTGTAGCAGAATTCAAGAATTGGATGTTTAAGAGGTGTACCTTCTTCAATGCCAAAACGTTTTGCCATAGAACCAGCGGCAATGTTACGAACGATAACTTCTAGAGGAACAATATTCAACGTCAATACTGTTTGGTTACGGTCATCTTCACGACGAACGAAGTGTGTTGGAACGCCTTCTTTTTTCAACAATTCAAAGAAGAAGGAGGAAATTTTATTGTTCAATACACCTTTGCCAAGGATAGTATCATGTTTTTCACCATTAAATGCAGTGGCATCATCTTTGTAGTGAACAATATATGTTTCTTTGTCATCTGTTTGATACACTTGTTTTGCTTTGCCTTCGTATAAAAGTGTTAATTTTTCCAAATCAATATTAGCCATGATAGTAATCCTCCTATGTAATAATTATTTATTTAATTCTGCTTGTAGCGCAGCATTATCTGCTAAAACCTTGTCAGCCATATCCTTGCGATAGGCAACATATTTTTCTTTTAATTCCTTGTTGAAAGTAGCACCGATTTGTACTGCAAATAATGCAGCATTTTTTGCACCATCTACAGCCATTGTTGCTACGGGCATACCAGACGGCATTTGTACGATTGCCAAAAGGGAATCAATGCCCTTTAATGCTGTTGCATTAAGAGGGATACCGATAACAGGTACGGTTGTAAAACTTGCCACCACTCCAGGTAGATGGGCTGCAGCGCCTGCACCTGCAATAAAAGCGATAGCCCCTTCTGCTTCAAGGCGTTCCACAAAAGACTTAACAGCCTCTGGTGTACGATGCGCAGAAGCGATCACCATTTCATAAGGAATATTGAATTCATCTAATATAGCAGATGCTTTCTTCATCGTGTCTAGGTCAGATTTACTGCCCATGATAATGCCAACCTTCATTGTTCCTCCTTAATAAAAAAACTCGACCTAAAAAGGCCGAGTTTACACACTGATAGCGTTAACAGAAATAGTCATAGTAGTAACGGATGTTAGGTTCATATGTCTCTTCATGATAACGCCTCCTTATCTGTATCTAAATTGTATCAGACCAATTTATTTCGGTCAATCATTTTTCGAATAATAATTATATTAGTTTTTATAATCGTTCGTTATATTCCGAACTATATAACATTCACATCAAAAATTACACAGTATGATACGAATAATAATTATTATATACGAATGTACATTGATAACAAAAAGAGACCTCCACACACAGGTATGGAAGTCTCTTATATTCTATCCTCTAATTCTAAGATATACTATCTTATTCGAAATATTTGGAGAATATCATATTTTATTGTACATTGCTTTCAAAAGCAGCTTTTAAATCGCCAACGGCTTCAGGAATATAATCCACAATCGACGTCATTAAAGCATACATCAATTCTGGTATAAACTCATCATTAGCACACATGTAAACGCAATCTAAATATAGTGTAGAGTCTTGTTCATCAATATAGAATTTATAATTCTTATATGTTGCATTTTCACGGTTGATCAATGCATTAATAGCGGTCATGTTCTGTGCCGTAACCTTTTCAGGTCCAAGCACTAGACGAATGACGCTGTAAATACTATTATCTAAGATTACAAACATCGGCATATCCCAAAGCGGTGATTTAATATAGGATCGATATACGACTGTACCGTCTTCATCATCAAAATCTTTACGCTCAAAAGCCGTTACTTCTTCTGCCTTCATAAATTTATCAAAGGCTAATGCTTTAGGATTCATACTAACCTCTTATTTTGCTTGTCCTACAATTTTCAAAATTTCTGGATGAACTTCATCTAAATGAGGTTTAATAACCTCTAACATAAGATTAACCAATACTGCTGGTTCAAATGTTTCAGCTGTAGATGGCACAGAAATATCAGTGTAAATATTGCTGTCTTCATCGTTTACATAGTATTTTGTTACTTTAAATTGTTGGTTAAGCTCATTCAATTTAGGCAATACTTTTTTAATGGCTGCATCTGTAATACTTGTTGTCGTAACTGCCACACGAATATAGGAGAATACAGAGTCATCCAACACAATAAACACAGGTAAAGAATTACCATGAATTTCTAAACGACCATGGTATACAACCGTATTGTATTCATCGCCTTTAATAACGTCCTTTGTAAACCATTTATTACCAGATTTTTCAATATCCGCTACTAGTACATCAAATTTCTCAGCTTTTACGTTCATTATTCTACCTCTCTCCGCAAAAAACTATAGGACTAGTCCTCTATAAAAACACATTTATTATCTTTAAATTCTTTGATGCGCACTAAAGATTCAACACGGAAACCAGCATTTTCTAGGCGTTCACGACCTGGTTGGAAAGATTTTTCAATAGCAATTGCCATACCAACCACTTCATCACCTGCATCTTTTACAAGTTTAGCAAGCCCCATAGCTGCTTCACCAGATGCCAAGAAGTCATCAATAATTAAAACTTTTTCGCCTGCTGGCAAGAATTTTTTAGAAATTGTAATGTCATAATTTTCTTCTTTTGTATAAGAATATACAACAGAATGATATACATCATCGACCATAAGAATAGATTTTTTCTTACGAGCAAATACTAATGGCACATCTAGTTCAAGAGCAGCCATCAATGCCAAGGCAATACCAGATGCTTCAATGGTAACAATACGTTGAACACCAGCATCACGATAGCGGTCAGCAATTTCTTTACCAATAGCTTTAAATAAATGTGGATCGATTTGGTGATTCAAAAAACTATCAACTTTTAATACACGATTGTTTAAGACAATACCTTCTTCACGAATGCGTTGTTTTAATAATTCCATTTCGTTTTACCTCCGCATAACTATCTTTAAATTTTAACGTAAATCAACACTTAGGGTCAACAAAAAAACACACTTTATTGAAAAAAAGAATAAAGTGTGTTTTTAATTTATATTTATAAAACTTTGTCCCGTTTATCTTCACGATTAGTCAATAAATTTGTAAATCTAGCAGCGCCTTCGGATTGTGGAACAAGACGTGACCGAACAAGTACGATATCTCGCGTTGGCACAGGAATATCTGTATCAATTTTTACGACAGTACCTTCTTGCATTTTTTCTTGCACCACATTACTTGGCAACATAGCGATCCCCATGTTAATTTCCACAAGATCGAGGAGAACGTCTACACTACTCAATTCAAAACGCGGTTTACTACAAGCACCATGCGTTACTTCATCAAAGAAGGTACGGCTAGCTGTTCCCTTTTGTAATAAAAGCATAGGCTCACTGAGCAAGCGGCCTTGGTCAAAGAAGCCTGCCCCTTTATATTCATGGCCGCCCACAAAGATATCTTGGATGCTCGCCAAGGTAGTAACTTCTAATTGTGTATTGCTACGCAACCCTTCGTAGTCATTAACTACAGCTAACTGCACTTCTTTATTAATGACCATTTCCACACAGTCTGGGGATGGTCTATTTATGATATGCAAGCCAATTTGATTTTCTTGCAATTGCCATTTATGAAAGTAAGGCAACAAGAAATGACGACATAGTGTATCTGTAGCAGCAATATTCAAGCTTTCATAAGCTTGATTCACCCGTTCTTGTAATTGTGTAATCCCATTATCTAGAATGGAAAAGGCTTTGGCTACTGTATCGAATAATTCTTTGCCTTCTGGCGTAAATGCTACCGATTTGGTAGTGCGCACAAATAAAGGCATTTTTAATTCGCCTTCTAATTGTTTGATACTTTGACTGATTGCGGACTGCGAAACACCTAACTCTTTTGCAGCACGAGAAAATGACAAATACAACCCTACTCCTAAAAATGATCTATATAGATCTGCTGATACTGCCATTTTATCCTCCTCTGTTATATACTAATAGTATAGTAATACATTATTATTCTACTTTTCACTCAACACAAGATACTATTGTTGCGGTTTATGAAATTTTGGTCTTATGACCTTCATGAAAACTTCATATTTATAAGTAGCATTAATCTTTATATAAGTAAGATTATCTTTACTTATAAGTCTAGACCGACTATACTTATCTTGTCAACACCAGAACTCATTTATTCTGCATATTACAGGAGGCTATATGGCTATTCAACGACTATTTGTAAGAAAACGTGATGCTTTTGCTAATGAAGCAGCACATGTACTAGCTACATTACAGCAAGAATTACATGTACCAGCTACAGCCGTGCAAATCTATGAACGTTATGATGTAGAAAATCTTAGCGATGACGCATTACAAAAGGCTAAACATTTGATTTTTTCTGAACCACCTGTTGATTTAGTAGCAGAAACATTAGATATTCCAGCAAATGCTTTTGTCTTTGCTATTGAATATGTGCCAGGACAGTACGATCAACGTGCAGACAGTGCGGAGCAATGTATTTCCATGCTCACCCTTACAACAGGTCATACCGTTCGTTGTGCAAGAGTATTTGTTATAGAAGGTACTTTTACAGACGAAGAAAAAGAATCAATCAAACAATATTACATCAATCCTGTTGATTCTAGAGAAGCAAGTCTCGAGTTACCTGATACCTTGGCACTTAAGCTAGAAGAGCCTGAAGATGTAGCTATCATCGACGGTTTTACAGAAATGTCAGACGATGCACTACAACATATGATTAGCGAATATGGACTCGCTATGACATTGGCGGATATCAAATTAATTCAAGAGCAATACAAAAATGTAGAAAAACGAAATCCAACGATTACAGAAATTCGCTTATTCGATACATATTGGTCTGACCACTGCCGCCATACTACATTTATGACAGAGTTAACGGATATCACGATTGAAGACAGCCGTTTCACAGAACCAATCAAGGAAGCACTTGAAGAATATACTGAAGGTCGCAATTTGTTATATACCACAAAGGTGAAAGCTCGTTCTCTCATGGATATGGCCACATTAGCTGTAAAAGAATTGCGTCATGTAGGCGGTCTAACGAACCTTGATGAATCCGAAGAAATCAATGCATGTACCATCATCGTTCCCGTTGATGTAGATGGCAAAGAAGAAGAATGGCTCTTATTGTTCAAAAACGAAACTCACAATCACCCAACGGAAATCGAGCCATTCGGCGGCGCTGCTACATGCCTTGGCGGTTGTATCCGGGATCCATTAAGTGGTCGTTCTTATGTATATCAAGCTATGCGCATCACTGGTAGTGGAGACCCTCGCACACCATTAGCAGATACGTTAGAGGGTAAATTGCCACAACGAAAAATTACGGTTGATGCGGCACGTGGCTATTCCTCCTATGGTAACCAAATCGGCCTTGCTACGGGCGAAGTTAAAGAATACTATCATCCAGGTTATGTAGCTAAACGCATGGAAATCGGTGCCGTTATCGGTGCTGCTCCGCGTGATCAAGTACGCCGCGAAGTACCAACACCAGGTGATATCATCGTACTACTCGGTGGTAAAACAGGTCGTGATGGCTGCGGTGGTGCTACAGGTTCTTCTAAGGAACATACATTAGAATCCCTCGCTACATGTGGTGCAGAGGTTCAAAAAGGGAATGCGCTTACAGAACGTAAAATTCAACGCCTATTCCGTCGCCCTGAGGTAACAACACTCATCAAACGTTGTAATGACTTTGGTGCTGGTGGTGTTTCCGTAGCCATCGGTGAACTAACAGATGGCGTTACCATCAACCTTGACTTAGTACCTAAAAAATACGACGGTCTCGATGGTACAGAACTCGCTATTTCCGAATCCCAAGAACGCATGGCTTGCGTTATCGCACCAAATGATGTAGATGCATTTATGAAGTATTGTGATGAAGAAAATCTTGAATGTACTGTAGTTGCTGATGTAACCGATACTAATCGACTCATCATGACATGGCGCGGCGAAACGATTGTTGATATTAGTCGTGATTTCTTAAATACAAATGGAGCTAGTCAACAACAAGAAGCCGTAGTTACGGCTCCTACAGAAAAATCCTATTTCCGCCGCGGTTCTGCAAGTGCCGATAACTTTAAAGAACAATGGCTCAATGCAGTATCTACATTAAACACTGCTTCTCAACAAGGTCTTGCTGAACGCTTTGACAGCACAGTTGGTGCCAACACAGTGCTCATGCCATTTGGCGGTAAATACCAAAAAACACCTACCCAAGGTATGGTTGCAAAATTACCAGTGCTTCACGGTGAAACAACGACCGCTAGTATCATGACACACGGCTTTGTACCTGAATTATCTGCATGGAGCCCATACCATGGTGCACAATATGCGGTTCTATTATCCGTTGCAAAACTAGTAGCTCTCGGTGGCCGTCGTCAAGATGCATACTTAACATTGCAAGAGTATTTTGAACGTTTACACTCTAAAGAATCTTGGGGTAAACCTGTAGCCGCTCTTCTCGGTGCGTACAAAGCACAAAAGGAACTTGAAATCGGTGCGATTGGTGGCAAGGATTCCATGAGTGGCACATTTATGGATTTAACAGTGCCTCCTACCCTCGTATCCTTCGCAGCGGTAACAGCACCTGTTAAAAATATTGTAGGCCAAGATTTGAAGGGTCCTAACCATCGCCTCGTATACTTTGATGTACCTCGTACATACAACGATACACCTGACTGGGATCACTTCAAGGAAAATTGTGATATCTTACAAGAAGAAATCGAAAAAGGCCGTGTATACTCTGCCTATGTAGTAGACCAAGGTGGCATTCCTGAAGCAGTTTCCAAAATGGCTCTGGGCAATAGAATTGGCGTTAAATTCGACAAATATGCAGAACGAGCAATTTTCCAACCGGCTATCGGCTCTTTCATCGTAGAAGTAGATATTACAGCGGTTAACCATTTACTTGAATTATCCGATGTTCGCGTTATAGCAGTTACCCAAGATGCTCCAGTTATCGAATGGAATGGACACTCTGTAACACTTGAGGAAATTGAAAAAGCATACGAAAAACCGTTAGCGGATATCTTCCCATTGGAAGCAAAATCTGGTACCGGTGAAGCAGTAGCCTACATTCACGATCAACACGCAAAACCTCGCAGTACCTCCTTAGGTGCCAAACCAAAGGTACTTATCCCTGTATTCCCTGGTACTAACTGCGAATTCGATTCCGCTCGTGCATTTGAACGCGCTGGTGCTATTGCAGACATCGTACTTATTCGCAACCAAACGCCAGAACAATTAAAAGAATCTATTGACGTAATCAAAGCTAAATTAGCAGAGTCTCAAATTCTTATGTTCCCTGGTGGATTTAGCGGCGGCGACGAACCAGATGGGTCCGGTAAATTCATGGCCACCCTATTCCGCAATCCATATCTTGCAGAAGGCCTTGAAAATTTACTCTACAAACAAGATGGTCTCGTTCTCGGTATCTGTAATGGTTTCCAAGCATTGATTAAATTAGGCTTATTGCCTGGCGGCCATATTGAAACATTAACGGCAGATCACCCTACCTTGACATACAATACCATCGGTCGCCACGTATCTCGCATGGCTAACACTAAGGTTATTTCTACAAAATCTCCTTGGATGTGCGAAGCTAAGGCTGGCGAAATTTATACAGTTCCTATTTCTCACGGTGAAGGTCGCTTTATTGCATCTCCTCAACAAGTATTGGAATTCAATAAAACTGGTCAAATCGCTACACAATATGTCGACTTTGATGGTATTGCATCCATGGATGGACGCTTTAATCCTAACCAATCCGTAGCTGCTATTGAAGGTATTTATAGTCCTGATGGCCGCGTATTTGGTAAAATGGCGCACTCCGAACGTTGTGGTGCAGATATTAGCAAAAATATTCCAGGCAACTTAGAAATGCCAATCTTCACATCCGGCGTAAAATACTTTAAATAATCTATATGGCCCATTCTACGGAATGGGCTATATTTACAGCTTTCACCATACATAGTCTATTATGTGAAGGTTATCACAGTTATAACACATTGACATATATCGATATATTGATTTTTTTCAAAAAAAACTGTATTATAAGATGTCAATATAATTAATTAAACCGTCATCACATGGATGAGGTTAGTTATGTATATACATATGTGTAAGGAAAGGATATTACTATGCATTGTGCTCAAAAAATGACCCATAATATCTACTGGATTGGTAGTAATGATTGGACAACTGAACGTTTTGAAAACTTATTCCCTATTCCAAATGGTGTAAGCTACAACAGCTATTTCATCGACGATGAAAAAACTTGTGTTGTAGACTCTGTTGACGCAGAAATTCGCGAAGAATATTTCGACAACTTATCCCACCTTTTAAACGGTCGTGAACTTGATTACATCATCGTAAACCATATGGAACCTGACCACTGCCAAACATTGTTGGAAACTTTGGAACGTTATCCAAATTGTAAAATGGTTGGTAATGCTACAACTTTCCGTATGTTCGAACAATTCTATCGCACACCAAAGCCTGATCAATACTACACAGTAAAAGAAGGCGACGAAATTTGCTTAGGTAAACATACTCTTGTATCCTACACAATGCCTATGGTTCACTGGCCAGAAGTAACTTGTACTTATGAAAAATCTACAGGTACATTGTTCTCTGCTGACGCATTCGGTACATTCGGTACAATCAACGGCAACATCTTTGCTGACCAAACTGATTTCATAGCAACTTATGAAGACGAAGCTCGTCGTTACTATACAAACATCGTTGGTAAATATGGTCCGCAAGTACAAAATGCGATTCGCAAGGTTTCCGGCCTTGACATAAAACGCATTGCTCCACTTCATGGTCCAATCTGGCGTACACCTGAAACGATTGAATATATCTTGCACAAATACTTGCACTGGTCCAGCTATACAGCTGAGAAAAAAGGTGTTGTTATCGCTTTCGGTTCCATGTATGGCAACACTCGTGACATCGCTCAACAATTGGCTAAACAATTGTCTAAACGCGGCGTTACAGATATTAAAATCTACGACGTTTCCAAAACGAATGCTTCCTACATCATCGCTGATGCTTGGAAATATACAAACTTGGTAACAATTGCCCCAACATATAACTTGAACCTATACCTTACTATGGAAAACTTCATTCACGAGTTGAAAGCTCTTAACTTCCAAAACCATAAGGTATCCATCATCGGTAACCATTCCTGGGCTTCCGCTGCAATGAAAACAATGGTTGCTCACTTCGAAAACGACTTCAAAGACATTGAAATCGTATCCCAACCTCTTGATATCAAATCCTCTTTAAAAGAAGAAGATATCCCATTAATCGAAAAAATGGCAGACGATATCAAAGCATCCATCGATGCACAAGAAATTAAAGAAGTATTATAATATACATAAAAGCCGTCCTTCGGGGCGGCTTTTTAAATCTCTTATGAAACTATAACAATTCTACTATTTTGTTCTTGACATAAATCTAACTTTTTCATATACTATACAAGTACCTGTTACACAACAGAATACATGGAGAGGTGTCCGAGCGGCTGAAGGAGCATGATTGGAAATCATGTGTGCGGTTATACCGTACCCAGGGTTCAAATCCCTGTCTCTCCGCCACATATAAGAAGGTTATCTGAAGGATGACCTTCTTTTTTTGTACATGAAAGAGGGACTGTATCTAAACAGCCCCTCTCATTTATTTTACATGTATTTGTTTTGCAACTTCACGAATGATATCAGGATTTGTTCGGCAACATCCACCAATTATATTGGCACCAGCCTTGCGCCATACATCAACATAATCAATGAAGCTTTGTTGTCCGCCTGACCATGTTTTAGTTTCTCCATCATAGATTTCACCAAGATTTGGATATACGGCAATTGGTTTGTTTGTAACAGAACGAATGTCTTTGATTAAGGACTCTACATATTCTGGCGCTGTACAGTTGATACCTATCCCCGTCACTTGACGCACCTTATCAATCATATCAGCGCATTTAATGATGGTTTCCCCGCTTGAAATATGATGTTCATCTTTGCAGGAAAAGGAAATCCATGCAGGAATGCCTTTTGTCGTAAGCGGATCACACAAGGTACGCGCAATAGCGATAGCCTCATCATAGCACGGCACCGTTTCACAAGCCAATACATCTGGATTTTCTTCGCAGAATAATGCTATGCGTGGAATATGGAACACTTCTAGATATTCAGTTTGTACACCATAATCACCGCGATATTCCGATCCATCTGCTAAGAAAGCGCCATATGGGCCAACAGAGGCCGCTACCAATGGTTTTGGTAAGGCCCCTTCAGAGAAGTAGCGGACACTGCCATCTGGCAATTGTTCGCCTAGGGTAATACCACGCAATGTAAGCGCATCATTCGCTTTAGCTTCTAAAAATTCATTGCGTGCTTGCACGGCTAAACGAACGGATAACTTCACCAAATCTAGTGCTTCTTCTGTACCATACCCATGAGCCTTAAATCCAGCTACAGTTGCTTGATAACCAGAACTTTCAATAATATCTGCACCAACGGCCAAGTAGGAAATGTGCACTTTTTTGATGATTTCTGGATTTTCAATAAGCATCTTAGACGACCACAACTCATCATGAATATTACATCCATGGCGCTCTAATTCTGTACCAAATGCACCATCTAGCACAAGAGGTCCATTTTCCTTTACAATCTTCATAAATGCTTTTCGTTTAGCCATCTCATCACCTATTTCAAATCTTCTACAGGTGGTTCTTTACCAAACCACTTTTTATAAATCTCTGCATATTTACCATTAGCCTTTATTTTAGCTAATTCATCGTTTATTGCGTAACAATATAAACATATCATAGCACCCTATATACACTAGGTCAATAATTCCTACTATATGAATATGTTTTATTTGATATAGATTATATCTATATCTCAAAGCACATTCTCTAATCAGGTCATCTCTATATAAAAAACGCTCTCTACGAATTGTATTCATAGAGAGCGTTATTCATAATCCCCTTAGAAAGGATTCACATTATTTAGCTGTTTTTTTGTCTTTAATGTACATAGCTACCTTGTACAAGAATGCACAGAGTAATAAGTACATTACGATACTGAGGTATGTTGCTTCTGGTGTTTCTACCCATTCTTGAGCAAATACATCAATACCTGCAATACGAAGTACGGCACTGAACAAGGAACCAATAGCACCACCGGCTACAAGACCGGAAGCGATGGTACTACCTTTGGAGAAGCGAAGGTCTGCCAACGCTTTATCTTTTGTACTATTTTGTACAAAGTATGCAATCAAGCCACCAACTAGTAATGGTGTGTTGATTTCCATTGGCAAATATGTACCTAGGGCAAATGCCAAAGGTGGAACTTTTACCATCCATAAAATGATTGCAAACAATGCGCCTGCCATGTATAAAGGCCATTGTGCACTACCACCGGTCATCATAGGTTCGATGATAGCAGCCATTGCATTCGCTTGAGGCGCATTCAATGCGTGGTCCCCTACGAAACCATAAGCGCCATTTAATAAGATCATTACGCCTACAGAAAGTACAGCACAGAGAATGGTACCAACGATTTGCCATTGTTCCATTTTCTTAGGTGTAGCACCTGTCATGTGCGCTACCTTAAGTTCAGACATAAAGTTACCAGACATACCGATGGTCGTACCGATGAAGGATGCCATCATGAGGACTGCAATCATACCGACTTTACCAGTCATGCCAGCAGCTGTTAAACATACAGCAGAGATGATAATCATAAAGATTGTCATACCGGAAACTGGTTCTGTACCAGTATACGCAATAGAGCTAATACCAACGACTGCAAGCAAAAAGGACATAATCAAAACGATTAAGAATGCTACGCCTGTTTGAGCGAGGCTTTCAGAATACATAAAGTGGAAGTATACGGCAAATAAAACGGTACATAACAAGATGCCTGCACCAATCCAAGATGTAGGAATGTCGCGTTGTGTACGAAGCAAATTAACTTCTGTAGTTTTAGATGTGAATATATCTAAAACAGCTTTTTTTACAACGTTACCAACCACCTTAGACATGCTCAAAAGGCCAATGATACCGGCCATAGCGAGCATACCAATACCGATATGACGCACATAATCGAGGAATACCTTACGAATTGGCGCATCTGCTAACAATACGGATTGACCATTGATGTGCATCACATGTTCTGGTGCTAAGAAGTACACAATCGGAATACATACGAACCAAGAGAAGAATGAGCCCGCTGCGATAATCGCTGCATAGCGAAGGCCTGTGAAATAACCAAGGCCAAGCAATGCGGCATCCGTGTCAACAGCAGCCGTCAATTTAGTTTGGTCAGCTAAGGCAGCGCCCCATTTAAATGTAGCTGTACGAATAACCTCTTCCCACCAGCCAAGGCTGTTTAGGATAAAGTCATATACGAGAGCAATAAGGCCAGATCCTAACATCAATTTAGCTTTACTACCTTCATTACTCATCAATACTTCAGCTGCAGCGCGACCGCTTGGGAACGGATACACATAGTGCATTTCTTCTACAAAGTAGCGACGGAACATAACGCATAATAGAACACCAAGTACGCCACCGAGAATAATTGGAATTGCCATTTGTGTAAAGGTTACATCTGTGACACCCCAAATATAAAGGGCTGGCAAGAAGAACATAGCCCCAGCTAATGTGTTTGTACTAGAGCTGGCGATTGCTTGAATGTGTACGGTTTCAGCAAAGGCATTTTTACGTTTCAAAATAACTGCTGTACCCATGGCAAGTACAGATACTGGAGCAAAGGCATCTACTGTTTGACCAATTTTCAAACATAGATAGCCTACAGCCAGTGTAAAGATTGCTGCATAGAACAGGCCCCAAAATACTACGTATGAATTAATTTCTTCGTAGTCCTTTTTAGGATCAAGTACCGGTTCTACGGGCGGAATAGAACGAGTTTCGTCCGACATGGTAAAACCTCCTCATAAAAAACACAAACGTATATCTATCCACCTTTATACTATCACGGTGCTATACACGTTTCAATTGCTTTATATGCATAATACGAATATTTTTACACATTATGCACCAATAGACTTTGCTTTTTGTGTACTACTGGTCTACAATTAAGATATACAGGCTAATTAAGTCTAACTATGGTATCAACCGATTATATATTTAATACATTCTCTCAAGGAGGCTTATTATGGAACCAATGGTTGAACGTTTTGTACGCTATACAAGCATAAATACACGGTCTAACGAGGAAAGCACAACGATTCCTAGTACGCAAACGCAAGTCGATTTTGCTACTAATGTGCTCGTTCCTGACTTGAAAGCAATCGGTCTTGATGAGGTCATCTACAATCGAGAAAACGGATTTGTCATCGGTACATTGAATGCTAATACAGATACAAAAGCGCCTTCGATTGGCTTTATCGCCCATATGGATACGGCCGACTATAACGCAGAAAATATTAAGCCACGCATCATTGAAAACTATGATGGCAACGATATTTGCCTCAATGAAGAGCATCAAATTTTCACACGTCGCGCTGATTTTCCTAATCTAGAAAACTATATCGGCAAATCTCTAGTTGTAACCGATGGTCTTACATTGCTAGGTGGCGATGATAAGGCCGGCATTTGTGAAATTATGGAGGCCCTCTCCTATCTTGTGGCTCACCCAGAAATCAAACACGGTAAAATCATGTGTGCCTTTGGCCCTGATGAAGAAATCGGCACAGGTGCAGACCATTTCGATGTAAAACAATTCCCTGTAGACTTTGCCTATACAATCGATGGTGAAAGCCTCGGTCAACTCGAATACGAAACATTCAATGCAGCTGGCGGTACAGTTACACTCAAAGGCGTATCAGTGCACACGGGTACCGCAAAGGGCATCATGATTAACTGTGCTAAACTAGCTATGCAATTTGATGCGCTCTTACCAGGGGCTGCCGTTCCTGAGCACACATGTGGTCGTCAAGGCTTCTTTATGCTCATGAGCATGGAAACACAAGTAGATACAGGCAAGATGAACTATATTATCCGCGACCATGACAAAGAATTGTTCGAAGCGAAAAAAGCGTTCTTCCTCCAAGCAGGTCAAACATTAAATGAAATCTACGGACGCGAAGTTTGCGAAGTATCTGTCAAAGATCAATATTACAACATGTATGACATCATCAAAGATAACATGGAATGTGTCAATGTTGCCAAAGCGGCCATGGAAAAAGCGGGCATTACACCTATTTGTGATCCTATCCGCGGTGGTACAGATGGCTCTAAAATTTCCTTCATGGGCATTCCAACGCCAAACATCTTCACCGGTGTAGAAAACCTTCATGGACGTCACGAATTTGCATGTATTGACGACATGAAAAAAGCTGTTGAAGTAATTGTTAACATCGTAAATATCGAAAAATAATACCACATAATAGAAAAATGACTATCCGAGCAATAGCTCGAATAGTCATTTTTTATTTCTATTTATTTATAATTGAGTAAAGCACTTTATTTAAGCAAGTTTACCATTGTGTTTACGATTTCTAATTTGTTCTTCTTCAGCACGTGCTTTCAAAGAAAGATCCTTATCAGTTCCTACATAACGACCGTAGAATAAGTAATATGCTACTAATGCTACAAGAGCAACTACTACAGTTACATGGAACATGCTTGTGTAACCTACCACTTCTTTAATAGCACCTAAGATATATGGACCAAAGCCAAGACCAACATCCAATGCAATAAAATATGTTGATGTAGCAACACCAATACGGTGAACTGGTACAATTTTAACGGTTACTGCTTGGCCATTGGACATGAATGTACCATAACCAAGACCGACGAATACGGCAGATAAAAGTACAAGCCATGTAGTGTGAGCAATGGATAGTAAGAAAATACCAAGCGCTAAGGATACGAAGCAAGGATATAAAACGAAGTTTTCCCCTTTCATATCGAATAGAATGCCAAGTAACGGTCTTGTGATGGTAATAACTACGGCATATACAACGAAGAAGAATGTGCCAGCCATGATAAGATCTAAATCCTTTGTATAAGCCGCCATAAAGCCGATAACACCAGAATATGCAAAACCTACAAGCACCGAAACGAGGCTAATAGAATTCATACGAGGTTCAATATAATCGGAAATCTTAATACCCTTATGAGCTTTGGACTCAATATCGAGCTTAGGTTCCTTAAACTTCATAATTACGGCGCCAATGCCACAGATAACGATAAGGGCAACACAGAACGCAATGATAAAGTCATAACCAAGACTATGAAGCATCAAGATACCTAAGAATGGACCTACTGCAGCAGCAAGGGATGTAGACAAACCATAATAGTTAATTCCTTCACCGCGACGAGATTGAGGAATAATCGCTGCAATAATAGTACTAGTCGCAGTAGATGTAATCCCATAAGCAAAACCATTTAAGAAACGCACACTATCAAGCATTAACAAATTAGGTGTGTAAAAATACATGGCTGTTGAAAGTAGATAAATTAATAAGCCGAGATACAACATCTTGCGGCAGCCCAACACGCTAATGAAGCGACCTGCTAGCAACCGTGCTACGACGGTACCAATAATATATATACCAACGGCTAAACCTGCTTGACTAGCTGTGGCATGAAGGTTATCTTTTGCAACTACGGCAATAATAACGATTAATAAATAATAAATCAAAAATACTAAGAAATTAATCAAAGTGTCAAGGACAAATGATCTTGTCCATAAGGCCTCCTTAGCCTTATCCATAGTATCAACTCCATTTTCTAAAATATTTGTCAACCACAATGACATTGGTTTATTATAGACCTCTCATTATAAAAATCAAGAATTAAAAAGTTATTGTTGTTATCACTTTTAATTATGACTAATGCTATATTATTATGCACTGAAAATATATAGTTATTTGGTGCATTCACTCAAATATTTAATAATAAAATACCTTTGATAAACCCCACTTTAATATATCAATTAAAACAGAGAACCAAAGGTATTTTATAGTATAAATTGATTCTATTATTTTGTTTGTAAACCACAAGCTTTAAAGAACTCTTTATAAGCATCTGCTTTTTTTACAAGGCTCAATGGATACGCCCTAGAAGTAGATGGCAAACGCGTCAAGGAAAGTTCTCGCCCTTCATAAACAAAAGGAATTGTTTCCCCTGTTTTTGGTAATTTTACCTTTTCTGGTAACATACCAAGCAAGATTTCTGTAGCCTTACCACCAGTTGTGCCAATGTGCTTACAGTTTGGAATTTGATCTAGCACATCTTTCAAGTTAACCGTTTCCACAACAGTAAGAAATGCATCAGATGCGTTACCATGCTCGCGAATCGCCTTATATACGGTCGGACAAGATGCAATACCTATTTGGTCCAAAAACGATTTAATCTTGTCTGGATCCATGGCTTTTTCTTCGCCTTTTCTAAAGTATTCTTTATCATCAAAGAATACTAGTCCAAACACACGCCACATATCATTTTGGAAATTAGGGTAATGGAATTCCATAGCACGCTTAGAAGCTTCCGGTGGGAATGTTCCCATCATCATAACCGTTGCATCCTTTGGCAAGAATGGCGGAAATGGTCTCGTTTCTACAACTTTATCGGATTCATTGTTAATAGTAGTATTATCACTCACGATACACATCTCCTTATTATTCATGTTAATCATCTATATTTACAGTAACAAGTTCATACCACAGATACTATGATAAAATTCACCTTTTACTGAACCATCGGTTGCGTCATAATGGTATTAACCGCATCAAAACCTGTTGGTACAGGAGATACGAGATATAAACATACAACGGCAGCTATAGCAAACCCAATCGCTAGGTAAGAGAATGTGCCACGTTTAGGGAATTCATATAATCCGAACATGCGTATACCAATGGCCGCACCAATGGCAGTAATAAAAGATGGCAAGGAGAACATGCCATATACGCCAAAGATAACCATCAATCCAGCATAACCACCTACTACAGTAATCATAGGCAACATACGATCCATAGGACTCTTATAATCACGTGTTAACCCAGATGGATAGTTAGAGCTTTCAATACCGAATAAACCAAGGAGAATGCCAAAATCAACCCAGATAAATTCCCAAATGCCTTTAAATGCATTTCGATTACGGCCTGCATACCAAGCAAAACCTGTAATTGCTAAAATAGCTAAACCAACTAAGCCAAAATAGTAATCCCCACTAATAGTAGGCCCTACATAGGCACCAATAGCTGTTACAACGGCACTTAGAATAGCCAGTACAATGACGCGATGAACGGCTGGACGTTCTCGTTCAGGGATGCGTTTATATACAGTGGCGAGTAATTCCAAGACAAAGCACGCCATAAATACAGCAATACCAATAGCAGGATTAATAAAGATGCCTATTGCCGTTAATACTAAAGGAATCAATAGACGCCATTTAGGAAATAGCACAAGATCTTTGTAATCTAGTCGTACATCTTGTGTTTCAGCAGTAAAGTTGTTGTACACCACAAAAAGGAGCATAAAGGCAACCACATCTAATGGTGTAGCCCCCCATATCAATAAGGTTGGTACGATAATCATGGACAATGCGACGCCAGATATTCTAGATAAACCAGCTGCAACAAAGCCTAAAAGCAAAAATGGTAATAATAATGTTAAATATTCGAACATAATAAACCTCCCATCATATAAATCTAAGTATATAGTAATTAACCACAAATTACTATACCGAATGGTTTAAGGTTTATATTGATTCCACTTCAATTCCTAGTTGCATATCATCCTGTAGCAGCTATAAACTTTATGATTGTTGCCGTTTCAAACGATTTCTAATAACCGATGTAGAACATTCGAGTTGTCGTGCAATGGCTGCTATAGATAATCCTGCCATCCGCAATCTACTAATCTCATCAATATCTACTTCTAACCGTTTGCCCTTCAACACAACACCAGACTCTCGCAAATATAATGCTACCGTATTAGCTTGTAATTGATAGGCAATTCCTATATCTTTTGTGCTCAACCCGTGACGACTATAAAGATAACTCATTTCGTCTATGGGTAGATTTTTGCGTCTCCCACCACGTACAGAAACACCCATGTGATGTAATATGTGTAATACCTTCCATCGTGAAAGTCCCATCATACGGGCAATACAAGATGTGCTATTACCACTTTCATAGGCCTTTTTAATGCGATCTGGTTCTACACTATGGATTGAATTAGTATGTGTGCAAAGCAATCCATACTCATGTAATCGATTGGATATGGTCGCAGTGGATACATTAAAACGGCGGGACAATGATTCAATACTCGTATGACTCACTTCATATAGATTAACTAAAGTTGCTCGATTGATATCTTTACGCGTTTCACGTCGTGGAATCTGATACATCTGCATACGCCTCACAATTGTATCTACGCTACACCCAATATAATCGGCAATATCCCGTAAGGTCCACTTTTCTTTAACATATAGATTCTCTAACAATTCTCTCGGAATATTTCGTACACTGCGATACATATAATCGCTCCTTTCATATATGTTAGGCACACCACATAACCTACCTATTACACATATTATGAAAGCTTAACTCTATATATTGCAATAGAAAAAGGGTTCCCAATAGTCACCCCCGTGACCATTAGGAACCCTTGTCTTTATTAGGAACATATATACATTATCGAGCCCTATGTCGCAATGCTTTTGGTTTTTCTAGTATAAAAGCCCATTTCATACCTTCTTTAATATCACTACGCGATTTACGATTCTTCTTCGTAGTTATAGGCTTCACATGAGCACCTATATCATTAAGAAGAACCTTACCTTCCTCCATTGTCTTTTGGCGTTTAAACTCAGCTAATCGTTCCGTTAATGAAGCTCCAGAATTCATATCGTTAGCCTTTATACTTGGCACAACAGGTTTATCAATCACGATTGGCTCTGCGTTACGTTTAACTATTACCTTTTCAAGAGTCTGTTCTAACACTTGAATAGGTGCATTAGTGGCGGGTTTCTCTTCATGACGTTCTTTGATAACAGAAGTTACTTCTTCTAGCTTACGTTGAATGGGAATACCATATTCACGCTCCATATCCTCCCACGTCTTTTCAGCGCCTGAGTTTTCATACTCATCAGCATCTTCATTCTTTGAGCTTTTTAAAAAGGAGAATACAATATATCCGATAATCGCAAGGATAAGTATAGGGTTATGCACAAAGGCCGATAATACTGTAGACAAAATAGAGTCCATAGCTACTCCTATTCACCATCTGCTAAATTTTCACGCATCTTAGTGTCAGCAATAATATTGTTCATATTATAGTAATCCATAACGCCTAGATTGCCATTTCTGAAAGCTTCAGCTAATGCCTTTGGAACTTCTGCTTGTGCTTCCACAACCTTAGCTTGCATATCTTGTGTTTTAGCACGCATTTCTTGTTCTGTCGCTACAGCCATAGCGCGGCGTTCTTCGGCACGAGCTTGAGCGATTTTCTTATCTGCTTCTGCTTGATCTGTTTGCAATTGAGCACCGATGTTACGTCCAACGTCTACGTCAGCAATATCGATAGATAAGATTTCGAATGCAGTACCCGCATCAAGACCTTTACCCAATACGGTACGAGAGATATGATCTGGATTTTCAAGTACATCTGTATGCTCTTCAGAGGAACCTACCGTTGTTACGATACCTTCACCTACACGGGCGATGATTGTCGCTTCACCAGCACCACCAACGAGGCGGTCGATATTGGCACGTACAGTTACACGAGCACGAACCTTTAATTCGATACCATTTTTTGCCACTGCAGAGATAATTGGCGTTTCAATAACCTTAGGATTAACGGACATTTGAACCGCTTCCAATACATCACGGCCGGCAAGGTCGATAGCGGCGGAACGTTCAAATGTCAACGGAATAGATGCACGTTCGGCAGCGATTAACGCATCTACAACTCGGTCAACGTCACCACCTGCAAGATAATGCGCTTCCAATTGATTTACATTGACATCAAGGCCTGCTTTATTCGCCTTAATCAAAGGCATTACGATTTGAGATGGATTTACACGACGTAAACGCATACCAACCAATGTGAAAATGCCTACGTTAACACCGGCTGCCAACGCGGATACCCAAAGACCTAAAGGCACAACATACAAGAATACCATAATCCCAATCAGTAGAATGGGAATCAAAATTAAAATACCTACATCCATAATAACCTCCATTATTTAAGACGATGTGGTGAAAGCTTAGTCGCGCTTTCTAACAATATTGCGGCCACCTATAACACGAAGCACCACAATGGGTGAACCGGCATCGATGAAGTCCCCTTCGGTTACAACATCCACTAAATTACCATCTATTTTAGCGATACCTGCAGGGCGTAGTGTTGTATGAGCTATGCCCTCCTTGCCAGCTAGATTTTGTAATACATCATTAGATACATAGCCAGCTTTTGTAGTAGATCGTTGTCCTAAGGTAAAAAGTTTGCCAATCCAAGTTTTTGAAAAGTGATTAAAGAAGGTTAATAATACGACTACTAATACAATCGTAATACCAAGTACGGCATATAAGGCTATATCTGTTCCACCAAGGCCGATAAATACGCCCCACATAAATAAACAATACCCGATAAGGCCCGCAATACCACCTGGTACAACCAATTCAATAGCCATCAATACAAGACCTATAATAAGCCAAAAAATATAATCCATATAAACCTCCTTTCACAAAACATTTCATACAATATATTATACAATATACATTTATATTTTTCCAATAGACACAAACCATTCTGTATATATACCTGCCCTATTTACGACAAAACGCGCAGCCTAAGCTGCGCGTTAGAATGTATAAAATTATTCAATTACACATCGGTCTTTTTTAACTGTTCGTTGCCTATACCAGTTTTTTGTAGGATAAGGAGTACAATACTCATCCCCATACCTACAACAGTTGCGAGGCCCATCCCTTTTAAAACTACAGGGCCTATAACAAGTTGGGCACCACTGAGGCCAACAACAAGAATAACAGATGTAAGAATCATGTTTACGGGATTTGTATAGTCAACCTTACGTTCTACAAGCATACGCAAGCCAGAAGCAGCGATAATACCAAACAATAAGATGGATACACCACCCATAACAGGAACTGGAATGGCATGGATAAGAGCGGCTACCTTGCCTACGAAGGAAATAATCATAGCCAATACAGCTGCACCACCGATAACCCAGACGCTAAAGCATCGTGTAATCGCTAACACACCGATGTTTTCACCATAGGTCGTATTTGGTGTGGCTCCAAAGAAGCCAGAAAGGATATTAGCAAGACCATCACCTAATAAAGACCGTTCTAAGCCAGGATCTTTCATAAGATCTTTAGATACGATATTACTAGTAACAACTAGGTGACCTACGTGTTCTGCAAATACTACAAATAGTGCAGGCATAATCATGACGATAGCATTAATGTCGAATTCTGGCATGCCATAAAATTGTGGCAACGAGAACCATGGCGCTGCTTCAACAGCGGAGAAATCGACAACGCCCATGATAGCAGATAAGATATAACCTGCCACTACGCCGATAAGCACAGGAATAACAGCAAGGAATCCGCGGAATACGACGGTTCCTAGCAAGGTTACAATTAAGGAGAACATAGACACAATGATAGCCTGTTCATGAGACATGCCAAGATTTTGATCACCGATAAGTCCGGCCATGCCCATAGCGACTGGAGCTAGTTCAAGACCGATGATGGCAACAATGGCCCCCATTGCAGCTGGTGGAAATAATTTATCAATCCATCCGATGCCGATATAGCGAACTAAGAACGATAAAATAACAAAAGATAAGCCAAATACGACGAACGCACCTTTTGCCGCCTCATAACCTAATCCTGCAGCCAACACCGCACTGACAGGAGCAATAAAGGCAAAGCTAGAGCCTAAATAGGCTGGAATCTTGCCTTTACATACAAATAAGTACAACAATGTACCGATGCCATTCATAAATAGTGCCGTTGCTGGATCGACTTTCAACAGATACGGTACCAGTACGGTAGAGCCAAACATGGCAAACAAATGTTGAAAACTAAGCGGCAATAATTTACCCAACGATGGGCGTTCTTGAATATCAATAAAATCGTTCATAATTTTCCCTCATACACAACACATATATTATCGTTTATTTGGTGGCACAAAACGGCCTGGTAATTTAGGTTCAACAGGTCTATTGGGTTTGAATCGACTCTGCGTTTCCTCGCGCAAGGATGGTAAGGTCTCCTTAGTACCTATTGGTTTAACACCTTCTACGCCACGTCTCGCAATACTTGCCAAAATACCGATGGCCAAACAGTTCATCATCAAGGAAGATCCACCATAGCTGACGAATGGCAATGGTACACCTGTTACAGGCAACATACCACAAACCATGGCGATATTAAAGAATGCTTGACCACTGATAAGAATCGTAATACCAATGGCTAACCATCTACCAAAGGCATCGCGTGCCCTATTGGCAATGCGAAATCCAAAATAGGTAAACATAGCCATCAAGAATACGACCGTAATACCGCCTAAGAATCCCATTTCCTGTGCCCAAACAGCAAAGGCAAAATCCGTATGTGCTTCAGGTAGATAAAAGTACTTGGATGTACCATTTAGAAAGCCTTGTCCAAAGAATCCACCGGAGCCTACGGCTAACAAACCTTGTACAGTTTGATAGCCTTTGTCTTGTGCATAGGACCATGGATCAAACCAAGATACAACGCGTTCCCACCGATACGAACTACTTTGAGCTGCATAAAAGCCACCTAAAGCAGCCACAACCAAAGATAAACCAAATACACTTTTTTCAAAGCCTGATAAGAATATTAACAAATAGGAGAAACCTATAATCAATACGGCAGTCCCCATATCTGGTTGTTTAATAGTAAGGCCTGCAAATATGATTGGCCACAACAACATATAGCCCATGTATTTTACGCGTTCAATAATATACCAAAAGAAAACTTCTTTTCGGGACAACCCTTTTTTAGGTTTGAACATAGATGTAAATCTTGGTTTCACCCACGGTGTATCGGCCAATTTCGCTGCTGTCCACAATAATGCGGCCAACTTCGCGAACTCAGATGGTTGAAACGAAAATCGTCCCAATGAGATCCAACGACGCGCACCATTCACCTCTACACCAACAAGATATATGGCCAATAATGATACTGCGGTCAAGCCCATAATCCATATGAGTAATTTGGCATTCTGCAAGCGCCGATAGTCAAACCGATACAAAAGCACACCTAATATAGCAGAAACCAATAAATAGCCCAAATGTCTAGGCGCATAGCCCAACAATCCATCATCGGTGGTAATAGATCCAACATAAGTAGCACTAAAGATATTAATGCTACCAATCAGGGTCATTAAGATTATAGGCAATAACATGCCTTGTAGGTCATTCTTAAACACCTTCTCCCAAAAGTGTTTTTTCTTTTCCCCTTTTTGCAACATATTATGCCTCCTTAGTAACAGCTGGTTTCACTGCTTCTAGTCGGAAAATAGGTTGTCCTTTTGCACTAAACTTTTCTTCATATTCTGTTTTTACATTTGGTAAATCTGTACTATGTAAATCGTAGGTTACATTCTTAAGTTTCCACCCACAATTCTTGAACTCCTCTAAGGAGAACATAAATAAATCTTCATTATCCGTTTTAAAATGAACTTCACCATTATCCTTTAATAGACGAGCATAACGGTCAAGGAATGTGTGATATGTTAACCGTCGTTTAGCATGCTTTGCCTTTGGCCATGGATCGCAAAAATTGATGTAGAATCGATCTACTTCGCCAGGTGCTACGACCTCTTCAATACCGGCAATATCAAATAACGATACCTTTGCATTATCGCGCTGAGCTTCAAAAATCTTTTGAGCTGCATAATAAATTACACCGATTTGAACTTCAAAACCCACAAAATTTGCATCTGGATATGCTTCAGACATGCCTGCAATAAATCGCCCCTTACCAGTGCCTAGTTCCATATATAATGGACGATCAGGATGCGAAAAAGCCTCTCGCCATTTTCCCTTATAAGCTTCTTGACCTGATAAAATAATGTGTGAATCATACTCATGGATAGCTTCATCAATCCACGGTTTTCTACGAAGACGCATCGTTACTCCTTCTATGTATATTCTGAAAGTACTATATTACATAACTAATTATTACCTATCTTTATTATTATAGAAAAATGCTTTACTTTACGTCAATTAGTAATATAAAAAAGCCCCTGTCATTATGAAAGGACAAGGGCTCATCATTAATTAGATAGCATATTTTCTAGGTATTCAATTTGTTGTGGACTCAAACCGAGCTCGGTTAAGCTTTTCTTGGATGTAGCAAATACAGCATTTGATTTACCGACGCGAGTACCTAATGCTGCTGCCGCAACGAGTTCACGATCAAGTTTACCTAGTCGTGATCGATTTCTATTTTGTGGTTTCGGTTTCTTGATACGGAATGTATTGTATTTAACAGCCGTTGATGCTTCATCCGCTTTAATCTTAGCAGCTACATTATTACCATTAGCGCCATTGCCTAATAACGCACTAAGACCTACCCGTTTAGGCACAAGCTTATCATAATCTACACCAAATTCTGGGCGTTCTTCACGAAGTTGCTCAAAAGCAGCAAGAGCCGCATTCATTTGCTTTAAACCAGCTGCAGAATACAATTGGCGAATAGCAATGCTTACCTCTTGAGGCGTCAATGTACCGCGTTCAATAGCAGAGATAATCGTTTCCTTCAATGATGCAAGGTCTCCACTGGCCGTATAACGTCCAATTTCAACAAGATCTTTTTGACGTTCGTTTAGCTCTTTTGGTACGTATATATTAAATTCTGAGATGGAAGGTGCTTTCTTTGTTACCGGTTCGGCTGCACCATTTACCTCACACAGATAACCACTGCTTACTACAGCTAGAGCCACTGCCAAAGTTAAAACCTTTTTCAACGTTTCCAAGTCTCCCTTTATACACCAACAAAAGCACGTTTATATACTAATTAATATAGATTTCTAAATTAATTAAACTGTATTATATATCAAATTGAGTTAGTCTGTTATTATTATATACTACTTCATCTATTATTTATAGTCATATTAATAAAAAACTATAAAATATTTTATTTATAAACAGCTCATCATATATTCAAAAGTAGTAGCTTCTATGCTAACTAATAGAAGCTACTACTTAACTTTATAACTTATAAATAATTTTTATAAATATAATATCACAACTCTTGTTTAACGCAACATATATTTTGCATCATTTACAATTTGTTCTACAGAAACACCGTTTTCCCGCAAAAGCTCCGCCGCATCATATCGATCATGGAATTCCTTAGCAATGCCATAATTTTTAACACGCATTGAAGATGACCCATAGAAGCTAGCCACACGTTGGCCCCAACCGCCTTCAACTACACCATCCTCTAATGTAAATACTACGGAATGATTTGCTTTGAGTTCTTCTAGTAACTCTTCATCAAGGCCAGATGCAAATTTTGGATTGACTACAGTGACATTAATACCGTCTTTAGCAAATTCATCAGCTACTTGATTAGCCAAATGGTAGAAATTGCCAAGACCTAACAACGCAATCCCTTCACCACGGCGGGTGACCTCAGATTTATTCAAGATGCTATAGTCCGTTGTATCCGGTACACCAGTAGATATAAATTTACCTACAGGTACGCGAATTGCTACGGGATGCTCGTGTTGATGTACAGCATACTTGGTCATAGCCAATAGTTCTTCATTATTGGTAGGCGCTAAGTATACTAAATTAGGAATGCTAGTAAGCATAGGAATATCAAAGAAACCTAAATGTGTTACATCATTCATACCATATACAGATGCCATATGATTGATAATGACCGCACTGTTATTATTCACACAAAGATCTTGTACCAATTGGTCATAGGTGCGTTGTAAGAATGTGCTATACACATTGAATACTGGTTTACCGCCATTTTTAGCAATACCAGAACTCATAGCAATGGCATGTTCCTCCGCAATATCAACGTCAATATATTGTTTCCCTGCAGCTTTACGCCATTCTGGAGTAAAACCAAAACCACCTGGTGTACCTGCATTGATAGCCACTACAGTTGGATCTACTTTAATTTGTTCCATCAAATAATCTGCAATACTGCCTGCATAGGTTGGACCGTGATGTTCTTTTTTAGGTTTACCAGTTTCTAAATCAAATGGCATTGTCCAGTGAAAGTCTTCTTTATGCTGCTCTGCAATGGCATAGCCCTTACCTTTTTGAGTAACGATATGTAACACGATTGGATGATCAATGTCTTTTACATCCTTGAATACATTAATTAATGTCTCTAAATCATTACCATCTGCTACAAAACGATAATCTAAACCAAGTGCCTTGAAAATATTGTTGGAACTTTCACCATTAGACTCGCGCAATTCACGAAGGCCGCGATATAAACCACCATGATTTTCTGCAATAGATTGGTCATTGTCGTTAACGATGATAATCATGTTGCTGTCTAATGTGGCTGCATAATCAAGACCTTCGAAGGCCTCCCCGCCAGATAGAGACCCATCGCCAATGATGGCGATAATATTTTCGGAGTCTCCCTTTAAATTTCGTGCAGTAGCCAAGCCAGACGCTAAGGAGATAGATGTGGAAGTATGACCAATATTGAAGAAGTCATGCTCACTTTCAGTAGGGTCTGTATAGCCTGTTACATCGTCATAATGATCATGATCTAAAAACGCTAATGCACGACCTGTAACCATCTTATGTACATAGGACTGATGGGACACATCATATACAATTTTATCTACAGGAGAGTTAAATACATAGTGCAAAGCCATGATTATTTCTGCGGCACCCATAGGTGGGCCAAAATGACCGCCATGCTCAGAAACCTTTGTCATGAGGGCTTGACGAGCTTGTGCTGTTAAGTCTATCAATTCAGAAATAGATAAGCCTTTTAAATCGGCTGGAGATTTTATATTTATTAAATCCATAAGAGTTCCTTTCTTTCAAGTATAAATACTACTAACATATACTACAATCTAAGAAAAAAAGCTAGTCCATATAGAACCAGCTTTTATATAGCAAAAAGACGGTACAACCAAATGGTTATACCGCCTTAATTCATCAATTATTCTGCAGTGAATGGCAATAAAGCGATTGCACGTGCACGTTTGATAGATGTAGTCAATTTGCGTTGATGTTTTGCGCAAGT
>CAKPXN010000006.1 GCA_934202095.1 uncultured Veillonella sp. | reverse complement strand
GCGAAGGGCAAGCATAAAATCGTAGTGACTGAGATTCCGTACCAAGTTAACAAGGCTCGCGTTATCGAAACGATTGCGAACTTGAGCCGAGACAAGGTCATCGATGGCATCACAGCACTTCGCGATGAATCAGACCGTCAAGGTTTGCGCATCGTTATCGAATTGCGTGCTGATGTGCAACCAGATATCGTCCTCAATAAATTGTATAAACATACTCAATTACAAGAATCGTTCGGCGTGATTATGTTGGCCCTCGTAGATGGTCATCCACGCGTATTGAATTTGAAAGAAGTATTGGGTTACTATTTAGATCACCGCCTCGATGTTATCGTACGCCGCACTCAATTCGAGCTTAACAAAGCCGAAGCGCGTGCTCACATCTTGGAAGGCTTGTTAATTGCCCTCGACCACATCGATGAGGTTATCGCTACCATCCGTAGTTCTCAAACTGATGAAATTGCACGTAACGCATTGATGCAAAAATTCGGGCTTTCAGAAAAACAAGCAGTAGCCATCCTCGACATGCGTTTACGCCGCTTAACAGGCTTGGAACGCGAAAAAATCGAAGAGGAATACAAGGAATTATTGGCATTGATCGAAGATTTGAAAGCTATCTTGGCTAGCGAAGCGCGTCAACGCCAAATCATCAAAGACGAACTAGAAGATATGAAGAAGAAATACGGCGACCCTCGTCGTAGTGAAATCACAATCGATACGTCCGACCTTGATGTAGAAGACCTCATCGCTGATGAAGAGATGGTTATTACCTTGACGAAACAAGGTTACATCAAACGCATGAACGCGAACGTATATCGCAACCAACATAAGGGCGGCGCTGGCGTTATCGGCATGAAGACGAAGGAAGACGATTATGTAACGCAAATTATGCATGTTCGTACGCATAATACATTGTTGTTCTTCACGTCCACTGGCCGTACATATCGCCTCAAAGCATACGAAGTGCCAGAAGCAGGTTCCCGTAATTCTCGCGGTACCGCTATGGTTAACGTATTGCCACTCGCTGTAGGCGAATCCGTTACGACTATGATCGACCTCGAACGCATCCATGAAAATGTAAACTTATTCATGGTTACTGAATTCGGCGTTGTGAAACGTACAGCTATCGAAGAATACCGCAATATCCGTCGTTCTGGCCTCAATGCTATCAACCTCGACGAAGGAGACCGATTGATTTGTGTTATCGTAACCACAGGCAACCAAGATATCTTGATTGGTACGAAACTTGGCATGGCAATCCGTTGCAACGAAGAGGACGTTCGTCTCATGAAACGTGCGGCTCATGGCGTGCGCGGCATCAAGTTGAAAACTGGCGACGTTGTTGTTGGCGCTGGTGTTCTTGAGTCTAATGAAAGCGAAGCACAAGTGTTCACCATTTCTGAAGAAGGGTATGGTAAACGCAACGAAGCGGCTGCGTATAATGTACAAAAACGCGGTGGCGTAGGCACAAAGAACTTCCGCATTAACGATAAAACAGGCGATGTTGTGGCCGTTGAAGTCGTTCATAATGATGATGAAGTAATGCTCATTTCTGAACAAGGCAAAATCATTCGCTTTAACATGAATGACATTGCTGTGAAAAAAGGCAAAGCAATTTCTGGCGTTAAAACGCAAAATCTCGACGAAGGTGATAAGGTAGCCAGCATTGCTGTGATTCCTGCATCTGAAATTGAAAGCGAAGATTAATATCGTACACCATATGGATTCGTGTTCTATATGAAAGTAACGAAAATATACTATATCTAACATAGATATGCACAATTGGCGACCACCTATGTGGTCGCCACTCGTGTTATACAGGACGCGTAATGGTTCTGTAGTTGAGACCCTGACGCTGTATTGGGGCCGAACCTTAATCATGCCCGTATATAGTTGAATAGAGAATAGGATTGAATAGGAGAGAATGATGAAAAAATGGTTAGCTGCTATTATGGCAGCAGGATGCATATTTTTCGGTGGCTTTGGCGTAGCTAATGCTGCTGATTGGTACTACGTTGATGCGGACACAGACGATTCCGCGTGGTTTATCGACAACTCATCTGTGTTTAAAACAGATTCTATGGCGCGTATCTTGGTGAAAGCCAACAATGTAGAAGGTTATACCTATATCTACACCGTTGAAATTAATCGCCCGGATAGCACATGGACAGAAGTCAATGCCACTGTGTATAGCCAATCTGGCGTACCTTTGTTGACAAGCAATGAAAAACAAAAACCTGTGAAAATTGAGAAAGATACAATAGGGTCAGAAGTAATGCAGGCCCTTTGGGGAAAATAATTTAATATAGATACGGTTGAACTCAATTCTCTGAATAATATTCGTGATACGTATGCTTAGGGATTGATAGGTCCGAAAAAGCCTCCACCGGCCGGGTCTGTCCCTTCGGGACAGGGCCAAAGTCGTTTTTTCGAACCTATCAATCCCTTTTCGCATTCATCATTTATACAAATTCAGAGAATTGAGTTCTTTTTTATCTACAAAATTATTTTCTCCAAATGACCGGAAAGGGGAAACATAGGCCGGGTCTGACTCCGGCCTATGGCCTCCGCAGGGCCAAAGTCGGTTTTTAGACCCCATCCATTTCCCAACCTACTCTAGAAATAAATTCAGAGCGAGGTTTCTTTGCATTCTACATTAGCATTATTTTTCCCAAAGGACCGGAGAGGGGAACATGTATTTTCCCGTATTTTATGGTAAAATTAGGGGAGAAATAGTTTTATAGGGGAAAGGTGGTGTGGTATGCGAAGTTTTGATTATTGGCGGCTCGCGGATTGTTTCTGGGATGGTGAGGTTGTGTCGTTACTTTCACAGATTCATGAGTATAAGGGGCGGCAGGATGTGTTTGTATCGCAGAGGCCTAGTAGTGTGGCGCGGCTTGTGGATATTGCGAAGGTGCAGAGTGTAGAGTCATCGAATCGAATTGAAGGGATTGTGACGACGAAGGCGAGGATTCGGTCGTTGGTGGCGGATAAGACGACGCCTCGTAATCGGGATGAGGAAGAGATTATGGGGTATCGTGATGTATTGAATACGGTGCATGAGAACTATGAGCATATTATGTTGACGAGTCATATCGTATTGCAGCTGCATCGTGATTTATACGCATATTCGCATAAGCGTATTGGTGGGCAGTTTAAGAATGTGCAGAATTCAATTATTGAGCGGCTTGCGGATGGCTCTGAGGTAGAACGCTTTAGGCCCCTTGCACCGTATGAAACACCGTATACTATAGATGAAATATGCCATAGTGTTAATGCGGTTCTCCAAGATAAATCAGTAGACCCTCTGCTTGCAATTCCTGTATTTATACACGATTTTTTGTGTATTCATCCTTTCAATGACGGCAATGGGCGTATGAGTCGATTGTTGACGACATTGCTGTCGTACCAAAATGGGTATATGATAGGCAAGTTCATTAGTTTAGAGCAGAAAATTGAGCGTACAAAGGACAGTTATTATACGGCGTTGGCTCAGTCTGGCGAGGGCTGGCATAGTGGTGATGAGGATGTGGTTCCCTTTGTGAAATACATGCTCCGTATTATTTTGGCGGCCTATCGTGATTTTGAAAGTCGCATAGAATTGCTAAAAACATCGTTATCTGCAAAGGATCGTATAAAAATCATAATTAGTGCTACTATTGGCAAGGTTACGAAGGCTGGAATTCTTGAGAAACAGCCAGATATGGCTGTATCTACTGTTGAAAAGGCATTGAAGGAACTTGTAGAAGAGGGCTTTATCGAACGGCATGGTGTGGGACGAAGTACATTTTACGTAAAAGTATCGCAAAAAATTAGCTTTCACGCAAAACACATTTAATATATGGTATAATAAATTAAATTTGATTTTATATGAGGTGAAATATATGAAAAAATTACTAGGTACATGTTTAGCTGCTGCTGCAATTTGCGCATGCGGTTTCGGTTCTGCTAGTGCTGTTAACTGGCAAGTATTTGGTCAAGATAGTGCTGGTATCACTTGGTCTATCGATCAAGATAGCGTTCAAAAAAGCGATAAAACTGCAACTGTTATGATTAAAGCTCAAGATTCTGAAGGGTATCATTTCATCGCCACTGAAGAATTCAACCACAAAAAGAAAACTGTAAAAGACCAAAAGGTTGTATTGTACAATCCACAAGGTTACGCAGAACGTGAAGATAAAGTTGATGGCAAAGACCGTCCAGTTGTTGCTGGTTCCCCATCCGAAGCAGTGTACAACTTCTTATGGCCACAACAAGCAAAACAAGGTAAAAAATAATATATACCTTATACGACAAAGCAGCTCGAAAGGGCTGCTTTTTGTGCGTTTAGATGAGGAGTGAGCTTGAGTTATAGGACAAAACGTGTGGGTGAAAACCCGTGTAATACTAGATAATATCTGGTGTGATGCGGTCTGTATCTTGTTTGTAGATTTAGTATAACGTAATATAGTATATCGTAATATACTATATCGTGTTATACTAAAAATATAAAAATTGAAATAGGTGTAAAATAGTGTAATTTAGATCAACGAGGAGGTGCGGTATGGTATTTGTAGGCCGTAAAAATGAATTAGCTTCTCTTGAAGCGCAATATAATTCAAAGCGTTTTGAGTTGGCTATTGTATATGGACGCCGGCGTGTGGGTAAGACGTATTTATTACATCACTTTTTAGCATCGCATGGTGGTGCGTATATGGTGGGCCTTGAATCTGGTGCGAGTAACAATTTAGAGGCCCTTTCACAAGCGGTATATCGAGCAACAGGCATGATCGAAACCGGTAAATTACAGTCTACATTGCCAAATTTTTCGACGATTACGGCGGCGTTGAACCATTTATTTCAGTATAGCTTAGACCATCGCTGTATATTTATTATCGACGAATATCCGTACTTGGCGGAATCGATTCCGTCCGTTTCGTCTGAGCTCCAGGCTTTGATTGATGCCTATAAAAATCGGTCCCAGTTGATGCTCATCTTGTGCGGTTCGTCTATGAGTTTTATGGAAAATCAGGTGCTTGGCCATAAGAGTCCACTATATGGACGTCGCACGGCGCAGTATAAAATTAAACCGTTTACGTATATCGAGGCTCGTCAAATGGTGCCGCATCTTTCTTACGAGGACAGTGCTATCGCCTTTGGCCTTACTGGTGGTGTGGCTGAATATTTATCATATTTTAGGGATGGTGATTCCCTTGATGAAAGCATTATTTCTTTGTTTTTCACACCTACAGGACGTCTTGTGGATGAGCCATCGAGTCTGTTAAAGCAGGAATTACGAGAGCCGCGCCAGTATAATGCGATCCTTAGTGCCATTGCAAAAGGGGCTAGCCGTAATAACGAAATTGCCACTAAGGTAGATATGACAACGGGGGCTTTGAATAATTATCTGAAAAGCCTTATTGATTTACAGATTATCGAAAAAATACATCCTGTTGGTTCTAAATCCAATAAAAGTATTTATACTATAAAAGATTCTATGTATACCTTTTGGTATCGCTTTGTAGAACCGAACCAGGGAGCTATTGAGAACTTTAATGGCAAGCTTGTATATAGGCAATACGTTAAACCTATGCTTTCACATTTCATGGGCCACGTATTTGAAACGATGGCAGCGCAATATGTACAGGCACGCATTCACAGTGGTACGGCGCCGTTCTTACCACAACAAATAGGTCATTGGTGGGGCACAGATACCGCGACGAGAAAGCAAGTGGAAATCGATTTAGTGGCCATGGCGGACATACAAGTAGATCCCAATGCACGGCCTGTGCGTCATATATTAGTGGGCGAGTGCAAATGGAAAAATGAACCGGTTGGTCAAGATGTGCTAGTATCCCTCATGGAAAAAGCCCGCGTATTGCACGGTGAGCCATACTACTGGCTATTTAGCAAACGAGGATTTGGATTTGTCTCAGACGATGAATGGGTGGAGCTCATCGATGTACCGATGATGTATGAACTATAAAATTTGTTATTTATGAAAACAAATAATCTTTCAATTCCTACTATCCCAGTACGTTGATGAACGGCCTCCATATTTGTTATGCTAGTACTATAGGAGAAATTTAAACTTTCACAATAGGTATGATTATACAGAACGAGGAGGTCCTCATGTCCCAATTTGAATTTATCGACAAACGCGTGCCGATCGCGCTCGACAACCCGTCCATTTACCACGACATTTCAAAGTGTAAGAATTGCACCTTGTGCCGTCGCGCTTGCGCCGATGTGATGAGTGTGCTCGATTATTACGACCTCGAAGCGACTGGCGATGTGCCGGTGTGCATCCACTGCGGTCAATGTGCGGCTGCATGTCCATTCGATTCCATGCATGCGAAATCCGAGCTTGATAAGGTGAAAGCTGCTATTGCCGACCCAGAAAAAATCGTCGTTATCCAAACGGCGCCAGCTGTGCGCGTGTCCATCGGTGAAGGATTTGGCTTTGAACCAGGCACATTCTTAGAAGGCAAAATGGTGAGTGCCCTTCGCAAACTCGGTGCCGATTACGTAGTTGATACGAACTTTGGCGCTGACTTGACCATCATGGAAGAAGCGTCTGAGCTCGTGGACCGCTTGAAAAACGGTGGGACCATCCCACAATTCACATCCTGCTGCCCTGCATGGGTGCGCTTTGCGGAAATCTATTTCCCTGAACTTATTCCGAACTTGTCCAGCACTCGTTCTTGCATCGCCATGGAAGCGGCCATGATCAAGACATACTTTGCTGAGAAAAAGGGCATTAATCCGGCGAACATCGTGTCCGTCAGTGTCAACCCTTGTACGGCGAAGAAGGCTGAAACTAAGCGCGTTGAGGAGAATGCGGCGGCTCGCTATTACGATGATGAAAGCCTCGGCATGGATACGGATATTTCCATTACCACACGTGAATTCATTCGTTGGCTCAATGACGAAGGTGTTGATTTTGAAAGCCTAGAAGATGGTAAGTTTGATGATTTGATTGGCATGGAAACTGGTGCATCTATCATCTTCGGTAATACGGGTGGCGTTATGGAAGCAGCTATGCGTACAGCGTATAAGCTCATCACTGACAAAGAACCACCTCCATATGCATTGACTCACCTCGAAGACGTTCGCGGCATGAACGGCGTTAAAGAGGCCACTGTACAACTCGGCGATGACGTAACATTATCCGTTGCTGTTGTACATGGCGGCAAAAATACCCGTGATTTCCTCAATGCTTTGAAAGACAGTGGTAAACACTATGACTTTATCGAAGTTATGGCTTGCCCTGGCGGTTGTATCGGTGGTGGTGGTCAACCACGCACCAAATTACCACAAGCCGTAAAAACAAAAGAAGCTCGCATCGGCGGACTTTACAAAGCTGATGAAGAGTACAAATACGTGGCATCCTATGAAAGCCCTGAAATCCAAGAACTATACAAAAACTTCTTGGGCGAACCACTAGGACACAAAGCGCACGAACTATTACATACACACTTCACAGATCGTAGTGCACAACTAGGGGACCGCAAAGATGTGGTGCCTGAAACATGCCCTACATCACCTAAATACAAAGGGTAATTAGAGTAGAAGCCCCCATCTGTTCCAAAATCCTCCACCGGCCGGGTCTGACTCCGGCCTATGGCCTCCGCAGGGCCAAAGTCGGTTTTGGAACAGATGGGGGCTTTCTCTGTGTACGTTTGTAGTTTAGGTGATGTGAGGGCATTGTTTTTTGAGAAGACGGGTCTGTTCCTTCGGAACAGGGGCAAAGTCGGTTTTGAAACAGATGGGGGCTTTTTCTATGTACGTTTGTATTTAGGTGATGTTAGGGCATTGGGCATTCATAGATGTGTGATATAATAAACAGAAATGTTGATGGAGGGGTTGAGATGGCTGTAAGTTACAAAAAATTACTACATATGATGATAGAAAAAGATATTTCTAATCAGGATTTAATCAGGGATGCCAATATTTCAGCGAATATTATTACGAAAATACGTACAGGTAAATACATAGCATTAGATAAATTAGAGAGTATTTGTCTAGCATTAAACTGTACTCCTAATGATGTACTTGAATTTATTAAAGAGGATAAATAAATGGCGAATTTATCACAGCAAAAGCGTCAAAGGATGTTAGAGTTCTTAGATAAGATAAAAGCTGAATACCAAGATAATGATGAAATGCTGATGGCACTTGGCGAAATAGAGAATGAATTAAATTCAAAAAAGTATGGACTTGTTTGGGAAAAGCACGAAGAACAAGTTGATATTATGATAAAGGATAACATCCCTGTTTTTACTGAAGTAACAGACAGAGAGGTTAGAGCTAGAGAAGATAATAATTACAACTTTCTTTTAGAAGGAGATAATCTACACAGCCTTAAGCTTTTAGAAAAAACACATAAAGGAAAGATTGATGTTATCTATATCGATCCTCCTTATAACACGAAAAACAAAGAATTCATCTATGGTGATAAGATGATAGGTTACGAAGATGGTTATAGGCATTCAAAATGGTTGTCATTTATGTCTGAACGAATCGTTGCTGCAAAAGAATTATTAAGTGAGAAAGGTGTATTGTTTATAAGTATAGATGAAAATGAATATTGTCAGCTTAAACTTTTATGCGATGATGTTTTTGGAGAGCAAAATTATCTTACAACATTTATACGTAAAACAAAGTCTATGACCGGTGATGATGGTAATGGTTTAAATATTCAGCATGAATATTTACATGTATATGCTAAGAATAAGTCTAAACCCTATTTTGTTGGAGATAAAAAGAAATTAGATTCATATAGTAACCCTGATAATGATCCTAATGGTGATTGGACTTCTGGAGATCCAAGTGCAAAAAGTGGTGGTGAAAGTACATATTTCCCTATAGAGAATCCGTATACCGGTCAAATTGATTATCCTCCTAAAGGCAGATATTGGGCATTTTCAAAAGAGACTATGGACTCTTATATAAATTCTGGAAGAATTAAGTTCAAAGAAAAAATCACAAAAAATCAGCGTGGATTTATATTCAAAAGATATGCAAACAAACTGCAAAATAAACATATGCCTGTTGCGACTCTTGAATTTAGTGATAATAGTTTTATGAATTCCGTAGCAACAAAAGAAATTTTGAATATATTTAATACTAGTAAGTCTAGTAAGTTTGACTACCCCAAACCAATCTTATTTATTGAGACATTAATAAAATCGGTTTCTGCAAAAGATTCTACTATTTTAGATTTTTTTGCAGGTAGCGGCACAACTGGTCATGCAGTAATGCGATTGAATAAAGAAGATGGCGGAAATCGTAAGTTTATTCTTTGTACGAATAATGAAAACAATATTTGCGAAGAAGTAACCTATGAAAGACTAAAAAGAGTTATCAATGGTTATGGTGATGTAGAAGGAATACCTGCTAATTTGAAATATTATAAGACAGATTTTATTTCAAAGGATGCCGAAGATGTAAGCAGTGAGCTATTACAACATATTGAGGAAATGGTTCAGCTAGAACAGGGGATTAAGATTGATGATAAGGAATATAAGCTTATCTTGTCAGATGAAGAAGCAGATAGCTTAGAAAAAAATTGGGATAACTATCAAGACTTAAAGGCAATTTATGTATCTAGAGATGTTTTATTTACAAGTACGCAAAACAAATTATTCTCTACCGTGGAAATACATAGTATTCCTGACTACTATTTTGGATCCGAACTAAAGGAGGTTGGTGAATCATGGTAAATCCAGGCTCGACAATAAACCTTTTTGAATTCCAAGAAAAAGCAGTCACCAATTTAATTAATTTAACAACTAAAACTGATGCAAAAGAAACCATTGTAATGAAGGCTCCCACAGGATCGGGTAAGACGATTATCTTGATTGACTATATAGATACATACCTAAGCAATGTAGATAAGAAAACCGCTTTTATTTGGCTTTGTCCGGGTAAGGGAAATCTTGAAGAACAAAGCAGAGAAAAAATGATAAAACTTTCTCCGGGGAGAAATACACAAAATCTTTTTGATGCACTTTTGGGTGGATTTGCTGAAGAATCTACTACTTTTATAAACTGGGAGCTTGTTACTAAGAGTGGTAATATTGCTATTCGTGATAGTGAAAGGAAAAATCTGTTTGATCGAATCGCGGAAGCTCATAGAAAAGGTACTGAATTTATAGTCATCATTGATGAGGAACATTCCAATAATACAGCAAAGGCAAAGTCCATTATCGATGCCTTCGCTGCAAAACATATTATTCGTGTTAGTGCTACGGCTATAGAAAATAAACGTTTTGAATTTTTTGAAATTGATGAGCTAGATGTTATCAACGCAGGACTTATAACCAAAGCACTTTATGTTAATGAAGGAATAACAGAAAACGTAAATATTGATGATGACTTCAACACTCTTTTAGATTTAGCGGATAGTAAAAGAAAAGAAATTGCTGATAACTATAAAAAACTAAATAAAAATATTCGACCACTTGTTCTGATTCAATTTCCCAATGGACAACCAGAAACTATTGAGGCGGTGGAAGCAAAACTGGAATCCATGGGTTATACCTATGACAACGGTATGGTAAGTAAATGGATGAGTGAAGATAAGAAAGATTTACCCGATAATTTAACCGACAATGATGGTGTACCTATCTTTTTACTCATGAAACAAGCTATCTCTACTGGATGGGATTGCCCAAGAGCAACAATACTAGTAAAACTTCGTGAAGGAATGAGTGAAAGCTTTGAAATACAAACCATAGGCCGTATAAGACGTATGCCTGAAGCAAAACACTATGAAGATGAGCTCCTTGATTTCTGCTATGTGTATACTTTTGATGAAAAGTATAAGGCAGGTTTGCTGGCAAACGTGGATAAGGCATATGAAACTAGAAGACTATTTTTAAAAGACAAATGTAAGACTTTCACCTTAGAAAAAGAAATTCGTGATCTTGATTTTAATGGGCTTGGTGAACGGGAAGTACTCCACAAAATTTATGATTTCTTTGTAAAAAAATATGCTTTAACAAGTGATAAAGAATTAAACCAAACAAAATTGGAAGCGGATGGATATATCTTCGGAGATGAGATTATTGGTCGTGCTTTACATGGTAAATTTATTCGTACCAATATGGTTATAGAAAGTGATTCATTCTATACTACTAGAAAGAGAGTTAATACGCATACACATGGTATTGAGCTTCTTCACAGTGTAGATGCGATTAAATCTACTATAGGAATGACAACGGCAAAAGTTAAAGTCATTTTGGAACGACTTTTCCGACAAGGGAACCGTGGTAAAATGAATCTGTTAAAGCTGCCAACTGCAGAGTTTTATGCATTTGTTGTAAATAATGAGCATAAATTAAAAGAAGAATTCAAAGATGTTACATCTGATATGGCAGTTCAAATGAGTTTAAATTTAATGCCTAAAAAATCAACCTTTAGAATACCGGAACAAGATTTCTATAAATATGATGTTGGGGTTAAAAATGAAATTGAGTATTTAAGTAATGCCTATGAGGGTTACACATCTGGATATGTAACTAGCCTTGTAAGGTCAACATCGGAAATGCTATTTGAAAAATACTGTGAAAGTCGTGATGATATTGAATGGGTTTATAAAAATGGGGATACAGGTCAGCAATATTTTTCTATCGTTTATATAGATGCACTCCAACATCAATGGTTGTTTTATGCAGACTATATTGTAAAGAAAAAAGATGGCTCTGTTTGGGTCATTGAAACGAAAGGAGGAGAAGTAAAAGGGCAAGATAAAAATATTGATAGGCAAATCGAAAATAAGTTTAATGCATTTAAAAACTATGCGGAAGGAAAAGATATACATTGGGGCTTTGTTAGAGATAAAGATGGAGAGCTTTATATCAATAACACCGAGTTTGTAAGTGATATGGCTGATGATAAGTGGGTATATCTTAGTTTAGTAATTTAAGTGTGGAGATATAACTATGTATAGAAGTAGTAAATATGAACTTTCAGATCAATCATTAAAAGCATTTGCTAAATTATTTAATGAGGAAAGCACATTTAATCATATAAAAATTTATCCAATTGAAAAAGAAACATTTATTGATGATGGATACATTAAAAATGAATTAACAGATCAGACAATCGGATTTGATTGGGAAATTAGAGATAAGTATTTTGAAAATGGTGTTTTTGCGTTTAATACGCTAGGACAATTTGAACGAAAAATAATAAAACCATCTATAGAATTATCGCTACAATGTGATAAAAATCAAACTGCTGTTTTAGTTGCGTGGCATCAAGATTGGAAAAATGAAAATCCAGAGATGATGCGTTTATCAACCGATACTGCAGATCAAATAGGAAAGGTGCGATATACTAAACATTTTAAAATTTATCATTATGCTAATATTAGCGAATTAAAAGCGATGATTGATAGAGCCTTTCAGAATAGTGAATTTAATCATTCTAGTTTTTAACTTGTGGATTAAGTTTCTACTAGGTCGATACGTGATGAATTGTCCCAATACGAGTGTATTGACAAACGAGTGCCGATTTGACCATTATGGAGGAAGCATCGATATATGTTGGCTGTTATGAGTTGTTTGCTAGTGAAATTGGTGAAATAGTGGAGATTCTTGATTAGAGTAGCTAGAGTCATTGGCCCTTACGCATTAATTACATACGAAAGACCCAAGTGAATCATTATGAAACACTTGGGTCGTCTTTTTCTGAATAAAATCGAAGTAAAAGGTTTTCCGCGACCCCAAAATAGCTAAAAATAGAGACAAACCTAGATATTACCTGTGTTTTGTAAAAAATAGACCTCTTGGAAAACCTACCCTCATATTGACGTAATTTCATAAAACCTTTATAATTACTGTATCTTTAGAAAAAAGGTTTTCCACCAGTATTTACCTGGGTTTCTAGGTCCTCTAGAACCTAATGAGCGAAAAATTACCGTTTACGGTTTGAGATTTTCCAAAACTACCTTTTGGAACCGCTTAAATACTGGCTTTCTAGAACCCGCTGTTGCAACAGTGCTTACCGCTTGCGGTATTGAAACAACTATAAGACGTCCTCCTCCAGCGAAACCTTACACCGTTGAAACAGTGCTTATCGGTTATTGTATGCGACGAAGGGTGCGAGGCAGCAGAGGAGCAAAGCGACGATGAGGTCCGCACATCTTTCGTCCCTGACCGAAGGAAGGGGAAAACGAAAAGGATAGAGTGAATATGCCTACTTCTTGCGGTATTGAAACCCTTCCAGTATTTGCGATTCAATTTAACTGCGTATGCGTAGTTGTAACAGTACTTACCGCTTGCGGTATTGAAACGAAATAGCTAAAGCCTCATATTAATGAAAAATGCAACTTGCAACAGCACTTACCGTTTACGGTGTATGACAAAAACTCAATAATTAGATGTGAATATCCCACAAACACAAAAAACTCTACCCTAGATTTCCTAAGGTAGAGTTTTCATCTATAAATCTCTATAATACGATGCTTATTGTATCGTATGTTTGTTTGGTATATAATTAACATAAGATAGTTGGACGAGGTTGGGCCTCTCTTCGTTATTGAAGGGAGGGGTAAGCCTATGAGTGATTATGAAATCATTATGCTCCTATTACAGGTGATGACCGTGGTTATCGCCTTTGGGGCGTTAATAGCGCTTATTTGTCTAGGAAAAGACAAATAGCCCTTCGTTATCTTTGATAATTCGATAACTGAAAGGCCATTTCCTAATATTTTATAGATTTCGAGATGAGCCTGACGTATCCACTCGTCTGACTATCTTCTTATATTATAACGATGGTTGCGTTCATCGTCAAATATAGATGATCACAGTCGTTATTTTGGGATATGGATAGTGCTTATTTGTCCAGGTAAATAGAAATAGCCCTTCGTTACCTTAAAAATCGATAACTAAGGGCCAATTCTATATTTTATGTAATTTAGAGATGAGCCTGACGTGTCTACTCGTCTGACTATCTTCTTATAGTATAACTATAGTTACGTTCATCGTCAAACACAGATGAATAAGCACGTTTCGTTTAATGAGTATGTCCTGCCATTAATCATGCAGGAAATACATTCTGAGCTGTTTTAAACGGCTCTTTTTTTGTTCCTAGTTTTTTTGATTATTTCCCCACAAGGAATCTCCGTATAATAAACTCACAAGTTAGGCTCCTTGTTTTTTATATACGGAGGTTCTTTATGGAACGATTTACTATTCAGAAAAATGATTTTTTATCCCATGATTGTTTCGGTTACTTATACAAAAATGTTGATATCTTGCTATCACAGACTAACCGGCACAAATAGATTAAAATAATAAGTTAATAGAGTTTTGTTATATAGTTTGTTTATAGGAGGTATTATGCGTCACATTACGATTAGCACAACGGGCATATTTAACGCTATCCGGCCGTCCTTGTTCCCGCCGATAGAGGGCAAGGAAACGACGACGTTTTTGCTCGGATTAGATTTTCATGCGGGCGATATCAGTCCATTTTATGATGAGGAGCAAGACGATGTAGTTGCCAATGGTCCTTATATTGAGCTAGAGCGGCAGCGGATTCGCGCGTTCGTTAAGGCCGTATGTGAGGAGATGGGCAAGCCCTTTGAGGAGTGTCGCAGTGCGTTCTTGTTTTCCTTGCCAGAATTTATCCGCTATGGTACGTATAACGGGCAGCCTCTATTAGAAAAGCCTCGTACGGGTGAGTATGAGGTGTATGTCTTGTATAAAAGCCATAGAGGTCGCAAGTTATTATTTCAAAAGGGCCGTCCACCTAAGGATGAAGTGCAATATGTATTCGACAATATGCTACGTCATTTCATAACGACCTTGTTTTCCGATGAGGGTACGTATGGTTATTTAGCAGACGTTGTGCATATAGAAACGCCTATATCCCTTGGCGTGTTGCAACAGTCCTTAGAGGGCATAAAGGCTGCGGACGAGGATATATTCAGTGAAGGTGTTGATGCCTTTTCGGTTCCGAATCACTACGTAATGACCGAGCCTACACAGGTTCATTCTGAATTTTTACTCCTTGCCGATGCGCTTGGTGCCTATATGGTGCAAGCTATGGACGGAGAAACAGAATCGGACGCGCTCAAGACCTTGTCGAGGGATAGATTGTTACATAATATTTGTGAGTCCATGTATAAAATGTACATGGGACCTTCTGAAGAGGCAGCTATTGGCGTCTATGATGAGTGTGAGCGCTGGTTGAAACCGTTGATTCGTCAATGTTGGAATATCCAATATACGATGGTTCGTCGTACCTTAAAGCAGGTGCCTACTTATGATGATGGTGTGCTCGGTTTTGTGAAAGAGCAGCAGGTATTTCCTCTTGTGGCACACATAATTCGGGAACTTTCAACAGAGAATCTAGGCGTCGAATTGCATCCGAAGGTGCATCAGTATAAGCAGTATTTAGATGTTCTCGTTCCTTATGTAGACCGCGTGGAGGAATTGTATCGCAAGCGGTATGTCGGGGTGGGTGACGAGCTCTTGTCTGTAATCGATGACTCCAATCCGTTCAATATGAATCGTCCGTTTGGCAGGGATGCTTCATTTGGCCTAGAAGGTTTTATTGATACGGATGATTCCTTTGGATTTAATGACCCCTTTGGCATGAATGATGAGGATGACATGCCGCCGGTGGATGTGGAATTATGTTGCCACGTGTATTGTGCGCTGGATGCGTGTCAGCGTGCCATTCGAGGCGAGCGCATGTACCATAATGTGATTCCTATCGTGAATTTCCTTGACGATGTGGTCTCTCATGCGGACATTCCTTCGCCAGATTCGTGGCAGTACGAGTATATGTTGAAAGTAGGGCGTCTATCCAAGTGGTATCGGGCACTGGCCTATGCTTTCACAGGCCGTAGTGAGGCTGAAAGTCTATTCAAAGAGTTGATTCAGGCTCAGGAAAAAGATCCGTTAGAGTATGAACGTTGTTCGGATGCATTCATTTATAACTTGGCCAATCCATCGAGTGCCTTTGATCTTAAGTATTTACAGCTAGCGTTGTTGCATTTTTATGTAGAAACGGACAATCGCATAGGCTATGAGCGCTATATTGAAACCGTGTATCCACCGCTTTTCTCCATGCGTTTTGACTGGATTAGCCAGATGCATGTGCTCTTAAATGAGAATGGGCATGAGGCGGAAGATGAGTATACACAGGGCAATCACTATTGGAACTATACGAACGCGGAATTCCTATTATGGGTTAAGGCCGTATGGCATTTTCACCTAGACCATATGGACCAAGCCTGCTGGGACGAGCTTGGCGTCTTGTGGGACGCAACCTATGACAATCCAAACTATGCACGCCATACGCAGGATCATTACGCGTACCTTGAATGTGTCAAATATATGGTGAAATTGGCCGTTCATTTTGGCGACACACGACGGGCTGAGATGTATAAGCGGAATTTACAAACCCTCATCGATGAGGAGTATAAATTTGGCTGGGCCGGCACCGAACTAGGCTATCCATGGAATGCGTCGGATTATAGCATTATGGCTCAGATTAATGAAAGCCTAGGCAAACTAGACCTTGCGAAGGAACAATACGATAAGGCCTACGCCTTGGTGAGCTTTGCCCAAGATAAATGGCGCTACTTTGAGGGGAGACATGGTAACATCTGGGATTTACCGATTGCCGTAGACCCAGAGGCAGAACAACCTACACTAACCGAATGGTTAACAAACTATACACCGAAATTCTCTACCATTGAGGAATACAAGAAGGCATTGGTGTCTTGGATGAGTTATGTGTTTCACTAAATAATGTTGTTTGAATAGTATATATGCATGAAAATAGCCAGCATCTCAATTATGAGGCGCTGGCTATATCTGTATATTCCGATAATACGATGCTTATTGTTTCGTATGTTTGTTTGCTATATAATAAGCCTAAGATAGTTAGACGAGGTTGGGCCTCTCTTCGTTTTTGAAGGGAGGGGTAAGCCTATGAGTGATTATGAAATCATTATGCTCCTATTACAGGTGATGACCGTGGTTATTGCCTTTGGGGCGTTAATAGCGCTTATTTGTCTTACAAAAAGCAAATAGCCCTCCGTTACCGCTTGGTAGCTAGATAAACGAAAAGGCCATTTCCTAAGTAAATTAATTTTCGAGATGAGCCTGACGTTACGACTCGTCTAGCTATCTTCTTATATTATAATAAGGTTATGATATATCGTCAAATTAAGATGAATGGGTGAGATACAGTGCGTATTGCTATAATCTCTAAGAGGTGAGTCTATTGAAACATTTGCTTGTAAAACTCTTATTAAGTTCTATTCTTATCATTGGTTGTATAGGGCAAACTGTGTTTGCCAAAACTGATGATGCAGGCGTCTTAGCTGGATTAGAATCTAATTCGGATATATACTCTTATTTGAACTATTACCATTATTCCTTATGGCTAGCGGATCATCGCTACTCTAGTCATGATATGTACATCTCTTCTGACCAATCAGTTATTATTTCATTATGGGATTATAGGACACCACCGAGTATGATATATATTACAAAATCAGGCTACGCTACTAATAAAGGGGCCATGGTAGGTATGACGCGAAGCGAAGTCGAATCTCTTTATGGGCCGCTTCTTGATGATACTGAATGGGGACGACCAGCCGAACCATATGGAGACATCTATCATGGATATGATACATATACAGGGTACTATGTGGGCGAATACGTAGGTTATCACAATGAAGGCTTATCCTTTGTGTTCAATAAGTATACAAACCAAGTCGTATTGATTCGGTACCAACGTGATCGTCATGGAAATAGTAATGTGCTCAGTGATGTAAAAGAATATAACTTATTACCTTATTTGTTATAGTGTATGAGGGCTTAGGAGAGTCTTATGTTAAAACGTATTTTTATAATGTTAGTAGTAGTGCTAGCTTTCACGATACCTAGCCAAGCGATATCGATACAGGAACTCAAGTCGTCACCACAGTTTAAGGTGATGTATGAGGTAAGTCCTGATGTTCCTAATGCAGATGAGCATACTATATGGTATTTAGATACGAAATCCATAGAGGTATTAGAGTATGCACCACCTATGTATAAAATTAAAGCCACGGTATATAATGCATACCAATCGCCGCGTAAAAACGTTATTTATAGTGATTCTTGGATTGTGTCCTATGATACTCGTTTGTCGCTGGCAAGTCAGGTATATCGCGCGAAACAAGCGGGTGTTTCGTTTACGACGGTTATTGATGCGGCACAGACGAAAACCGGTATGACGGGTACTGAGGAACCAATAGGTGTATTTTCTTTTGACGGTCAGTCCCTGTCGATTCAGGTCAAATCCTCGACTCGTGCTATTGTGCGTACGGCGCCTAATACAACACGCTATGATATAGCAGATACTTTATTCTATGAAGCGTATCGTATGCATTTTGAGGATGTGGTAGTGAAATGAGGTCCATGATGAAAGTACTATATATAGCAATGGCATTAGCGCTGTCTTGTGTGGTGCCCGCACACAGCATGTCCATGCAAGAACTACAAAACACGAGCCGTTTTGAAATGCTTCATGGCTTTGGTGAAAGCGGCAATGGTGATGGCACCTATATAGATAAGGATTCTATCAAGGCCTCTAACGGACCGAATGGAACTAAGCAAATTGCCCTCACACAGTATGTGCTCATGCCTGCTGGAGATATAATTCAGGAAAAGCAGGTTCTATACACCTTTAATACAAAGCAGTCCTTTGCTAATCTAATTAAGAAATTGGATGCCCATCAATTAGCATCGTATAAAGATCTATGGTTGTCTAAACAAAAGAATTCAGGGATTGCTTCTAGTATTATTGATTTTAAAGAGTATCATATAGATGGAAACCGGTATGATACGCAACGTGAAGCAATACACAGACGAATGGCAACGGCCCCTGTAGACTTTGGATTCGCAGGATACCTCTTGGCGAACCGTTTGTATGAACGTGCGTATGGCGTACAATTCGATGATATAGTGGAAAAATAAATAAAGGACATCAGATATTTAGGTAACTAGATATCTGATGTCCTATTTTAGTTTTTATAGTTTTTAAATTATATATATATATTATTGCTCTAGACTAATTTCTTGTAATAGTTGTTGTAGCTTTTTGAGTGTATCTTTTGGCTTATTATTTTGTTCTATTGATGTTGAATCTAAGGATCCACGTAAGTCTGCTTGACTAGCAAGTGCTTGTATTGTTATATCTCTAATCTTGCTAGTGATAAGCTGTATTTCATTAGCAGACATATCTTGATGTATATAGTAGTTGGCTATAGCACTTAGTACTTTGCATATATCCTTAAAGGCAAGTGTACGTTTAGCTTTCAATAAAGAAATACGATCCTTTTTCACATAAGAGGAGAACAATCCTTCCTCTAATTCAGATTCAATAAATTTATCAACGCCAATAATATACTGTGCATTTGTTAGTTTAGTGATTATCGTATCATGAGGCTCCTCATCAAAGGTAATCGGTATATACTGATAGTCAGTTAGACCTAGTTTTTGACAATAGGCGATAAGCGAATCTATATATGTGTGCTGGTTATTGAAAAGGTATATATCAGAACCTTTTGGAATTGCACCAATTTGTAAGAAGAATGAGCTAGTTGGAACTAATTCAACAGTATATAATTTTTCGTTCGGTATATTTTTTACGAGCTCATACTGAGATGGGGCACAGATATAAATATCAGCATCTGGATAGGGAATATCTGATGTTAGTACCTGTTGGATAGGAAATGCACCATCAACTAAGGTATTCCACAAATGCGAAATTTCATTTGTGATGACCGGTGAGCTACCAATAGCAATTATATTAGGCTTCATGCTGTTCTCCTAGAAAATCTTGTGTTTTATCAATAAATGCTTTAGCCGCATGCGAAAGTATGCGGTTTTCTTTATACGTAAGATATGGTTGAATTTCGATTGCTTTTGAAAGCGGTATAACAGTTAACTTTGGATCACCGAAACATAGCATTTTCGGTAATATTGAAACCGCATTTGAATGGATTAATAGTGATTTAATCGTATCAATTTGGTCAGTTTCAAATTGTATTTCTGGAAGTGTTCCTGATTTTTCGAAGTTTTCTATTAGTATTTGGCGATATTGGCATCCTTGTTTGAGGATGATGAGTTTTTCTTGGACGATATCTGAAAGCGTGAGTTTTTTCTTTTTTGCTAAATGGTGAGAGCCATTTACGCATACAACCAATTCATCTTTAGGTAACGGTATATAACTAATATTGGATAATTGTGTATTTGCGAAGATAACGGCTAGATCAATGGATTCCTGAATTAACTGATTTTGTAATACTTCACTATTTCCTTCAGTTAAATAGATCTGTATTTCAGGATAAGTAGCTTTGAACTCCGCTATTATCTGAGGTAATGGAGCCATACTGGCCAAAGCTGTTATACCTAGATTTATAGTGCCTGAATTGAGCTTCTTCAAATTATCGATTTCAGATAATGTTTGCGTTACACCATGCATAACATGTTGTATATGCTTATAAAAAATCTGCCCCTCATTGGTTAGGGTGGCTTGCCGTTGTGAACGATCAAACAGTTGAATACCTAACTCATCTTCCAATGCTTTTATTGCACTAGTCACGGCTGGTTGCGATACATATAACCTTTCAGCAGCTCTTGTAAAACTACTTACTTCACATACCATTAGAAAGTATTCCATTTGGCGTAGTTCCATGTGAGTCCCCTTGTTGATGAAAGAAAATTACGGACATGTATATGTATTTATTATAGGTAAGTCGTATATTACTAGTCAATTATCTTTCGACGCGCCATACCTATCATTTGGTTAGTATAAATTTGGCTTATGAAATGATAAATGATGTGTATTTTCTATTTTCTTTCAAATTGTTTATTATGAAAGCAAGAAATACAACAGTCATTTTGTTAATAAAAGGAGCTTATTATGGCAAGTACAGTTATTGATAGTAAAGTATTTGGTGCATTATTCAGTACTGATGAAATGAGACAAGTATTTAGTGATTTAAATCTCGTACAAAAATGGTTAGATACAGAGGCTGCTCTCGCACAAGCACAAGGTGAACTTGGTGTGATTCCTAAAACGCAAGCAGAAGATATTGTTAAATATGCTGATGCAAAGTCTCTTAATATTGAAGAAATCGGTGAATTTTATAAATCCTCTATAACCATTGTTCCGTTGTTGAAAGCTTTCAAAGAAATTTTGCCAGACAATGCAGGTGAATATGTTCACTGGGGCGCTACAAGCCAAGATATTGTTGATACGGGTCTTATCTTGCAAGAAAAAGAAGCCTATCAAATTATTTTGCGTGATATGAAGTTGTGCCAACAACATGTGCTCAATCTTGTAAAAAAATATAAGGATACAATCATGTGTGGTCGTACTCATGTTATCCATGCATTGCCAATTACATTGGGCTATAAAGTTGCTGTGTGGGCAGATGAACTAGGCCGCGATATTCAACGGTTAGAAGAGAGTGAAAAACGCGTATTTGTAGGTCAAATGTCTGGTGCCGTAGGTACATTGGCATCACAACCCGAAAAAGGTTTGGAAACCCAAAAACGCATGATGGAAATCCTTGAACTAGAGCAGCCAACGATTTCTTGGCATGTTGCACGTGATAGCCAAGCAGAATTTGCTAGTACACTAGCTCTATGTGCAGGCACATTGGGCCGCATTGCTCATGAGATTTTAAGCTTACAACGTACAGAAATTCTTGAGTTAGAAGAACCTTTCTTCATGGGTAAAGTTGGTTCCTCTACTATGCCTCATAAACGTAATCCGCAAGTATTAGAAAACATTATTGCTGTTTGCCGCAGTGTTCGTACTATTGCTCCCGGTATTGCAGAAGCGATGATTTGTGAAAACGAACGCGACTGGGGCTGCTTATTAACAGAATGGGAATCCATTCCAAGAGCATGTGAGTTATTGGCTGCCGCTTTAGAAAAATCTAAAGACGTACTAGAACATCTTATTGTGTATCCAAAACATATGGAACAAAATCTATACAAACTACGTGGCTTAATGATGAGTGAATGCATCATGATGCACTTGGCACCACGTTTGGGCCGTATGACTGCACATTCTATCGTGTACCGTACATGTATGAAAGCGTACGAAGAAGAAGCCCAAATGAAAGATGCTTTATTAGCTGAGCTTGAAGTAAAAGAAGCTTTCACAGAAGCAGAAATCGACTATATGTTGGACCCTCATAACTATATCGGTTTAGCAACACAATTTGCTGATCGCGTATTAGAAAAATATAAATAAGGTTATTTATACTAGGGCCCGATTAAGGGCCCTAGTATGTAAGGAGTCGATAGTATGACTGTGAAATGGAATAGATTATTAATCGTACTGATTATAGGTCTTATTATTTGGTTTATACCGCCACCTGATGCAATTAATCTTAATGCGTGGCACTTATTTGCATTATTTGTAGGTACGATTGCTGGATTTATACTACAACCGATACCTATTGGTGCTGTTGCTTTTTGTGGTATTACGACTGGTGCTCTCTTAGGCGTTATATCTGTTAATACAGCTATATCGGGCTTTGGGAATAGTACAATATGGTTGATTATTTGTGCGTTCTTATTAGCTCGTGCTTTCATTAATAGCGGGCTAGGAAAGCGTATTGCCTATATTATTATTAAGCTCATTGGCAAGTCTTCGTTAACGATTGGTTATGCCATCACATTGAGTGATTTTATTATTTCACCTGCTACGCCATCTAGTACAGCTAGAGCGGGTGGTATCATATATCCGATTATACAAAGCTTATCATCGGCATTAGGATCTGAACCAGGCCCTACAGCACGAAAATTTGGTGCTTATATTATGCAGATTGAATACCAAGCTAATGCAATTACATGTGCTATGTTCATGACGGCTATGGCGGGTAATCCATTGGTTGTTGAGTTGGCAGAGAAGACAGCGGGCATCCATATCTCTTGGGGCAGTTGGGCTATTGCAGCTATTGTTCCTGGGCTTATTTCTCTTATTGTAATGCCATATTTGCTGTATAAACTATATTCGCCTACTATTCATGAGATGCCTCATGCTCAACAAATGGCTAAAGATGAACTCGTTAACATGGGACCTATGACTAGGGCTGAAAAAATTGTATTAGCTGTATTTGTGGGCGCCTTAGCACTATGGGCTACATCTCAATTTACACATATGAATGCTACTGGTGTAGGGATGCTAGCAGTTATGGTCTTGTTATTAACTAATACCTTATCTTGGTCCGATGTACTCCAAGAAAAAGGTGCTTGGGATACCATGTTCTGGATGGGATCATTGATTACTCTTGCCGGAGCTCTTGCAAAATCTGGGTTCATTGGTTATGTTTCCAATATGGCGGGTGCTATGATTCTTGATGCGGGCTTGTCTTGGACTGTTGCATTTGGTTTACTATGTCTCATCTATGTGTATTCACACTATGCATTTGCCAGTGTATCTGCACATATTGGTGCCATGTATGCAGCATTCTTATCCGTTGCTGTCGTTGTTGGTACTCCTCCATTGTTAGCGGGCATTGCCCTAGGTGCTTTATCTAATCTTATGATTCCGCTTACTCATTACGGCGGTGGTGCAGCACCTATTTTGTTCGGTGCTGGTTATGTTACACAAGGCGAATGGTGGAAATTAGGTTTTATTATTACCACTGTTAATATGGTAATTTGGCTAGGCATCGGCGGTGCTTGGTGGCATGTCGTTGGATTATGGTAATTTGTAGATAAAATTATATATCGTTAAATACGAATGAATAACAAATAATAGGCACAATCTTATTTGCATAGTATACTTATGCTAATATGGTTGTGCTTATTTTCTTGAATCTTGTTCGTGAAGAAGTAGAAAGGCATGATATGAATGCTTTTAAAATAGATGAAAATAAAATGAAAATATATCATTGACGTAAAAATAAGTAACTCTTATAATAATAGCTGTATAGTTTTGTCAGGATGTATCTCTATTTATAAAGGTCCATAACTGGAAATCTATAAAGATATGTTGTGTTTGACTGAGACCGTGTGGGCTAGAGGGAGAGTTATTATGAATAAGCGATTGTTAGTGTTAGCGGCAATGATGTCTATTTGGAGTATCAATGTTATGGGTGCATCTGTAGATGTGGGCACTGATACGATTAGAGTTGGTACACAACCCGCATCACAACCATTTGAAGGTACCACTATTTCAACAAACCAAATTATGCTTAATGAGAATTTTCCAGATGATAGTAATGAGCGTACAATTATTACACCTGGTAGTTTAGATGTATCGAATCAACAAAGTGGTATGCGTTTTGACAGTAGTGGATTAGTAATTTCTGATAGAGCGGCCGCTAGTTCACTGGCGCCAGATCCAGATACAAATCCAAATCCAGATCCAAGTACTGTGAAGATATATGCTACACAGGTTAATCCTACCGGCATAACTGTTAGTGATGGTCAACCGGATGGCCTTATGCTGACGTATGATGGTGTGGCTGGTATTCATGCAGGAAATATGCAAATACATGATGTAGCTGCTGGTGTTGCGGATACAGATGCTGTTAATGTTAGTCAATTGCGTGATGCTACTAGTCAAATTAGTAATGTTATGATTAATGTAGATCATAAAATTAATAAGGCTGGTGCTGCGACGGCTGCTTTATCTGGATTGCATTATTTGGACTATAATCCAAATGATAAATGGTCCTTTGCAACTAGTGTAGGACATTATAAGAATACAACGGCTGGCGCTATTGGTACCTCCTATCAACCAAATGAAAATACTATGGTTCATCTTGGTGTGGCGTTAGGTAGTGAAAGTACATTCAACCTTGGCGCTTCCTTTAAATTAGGCTATCAAGATCCTAGTTTAAAAATGAGCCGTTTTGAAATGGCACAGCAAATTAAAGATTTACAAGCTGATAATGCGGATTTACGTGCTGAACTTCAAGAAATCAAACTAGCACTACAAAAAATAAAATAGTATATATTTTATAAATCATAGGCACGACCTTGTTGGCATAGTATACTTATGCTAATAAGGTTGTGCTTATTTAGTTTGTAAAATGGAGAGGATTATATGATACGTAAAAGTCTAATTATGATGACAGCACTAGCTGCTTTTGGTTTCAGGAAACACTACATGTTCTTTTAATTTAAACTCAGGATTATTCGTAGAATCAAAGAATTCAATCATATTCCGTAATTTTTGGACCTCTTCAGCACTTAAAAAGTTCGGATAAAAGATGGTATAGATAAAATAATAGGTACCATCATAGGATTCAAAGATTAGGATGTGATTATCCCTATACGGTTCATAGCTGTGTATGGATAGTCCAGGAATATTATTATTCCATACAACTGAGTAATTTATATAATCTGGTGTTGGGTGGTAACGGTAAATATTCCAAAACGTATGTAACTCTTTATTAAAATTGTAATGTCCATCAATCATAAAATTGCGAGCATATGGATTCTTAGCGAGATTGATAGTAGAAACAAAAAAGGTTATGGCTCCTTTTTTGTAATATCGAATATCTTGATAGTCGTCCTTGCTTTCACCATCGAATTTGGCATCCTTAGGTACGCGATACTGTATGCCGTTTAGATTTTCTATGCGTGAATATTCATTTAACTCATTGAGATTTTTCACCGATGGAAGCACGTAATTGGCGAGTAGATTGTCAGTAGGCACCTTATTCAACACCGGTTTATTGTCAAAATAGGCGATACCTGCGTGATATAGAGGATACCGTATGGCAAAGCCCATATATTTAAAGTTGATGGTATCCACGGTCATCGTCGTTTTTTGACCGTTTTTGAGGTAAGTCATTTTCATGCTGTCCCAAGTACTATATGTAACGGTAGGGTATGAAAATACAGTTGCCTTTATATCAGAAATATGCTTCGATGGATTGCGTTTGGCCTTATCTTGCAAGAATTGGCGGACATCCTTATCTGTTAACTTTTCATAATTGATCTTGGTATCGCGCCAATTATGGTTAGGATAATAACCGTAGTCGACCTCTAGATTGAGGCTGCCGTTATCAGTTATAACGCGATAATCCTCTATGGTGCGATCTGGATTTTTATACCGGCCAATATTATATTCGCTTTTTATGCCTGCTACGGGGAATGAAAGCCGAATCTGGCTGTATCGATTGTGAACGGAAATAACAGTATTGTGGTAATGCTCGCCACGATATATGGAGGCCTCTTTGGCATAGGCTAGTTCGTTTCTACTAATACCGTTGGCTTTATCGGTGCTCTTTAACGTTTCTACATAATTTGCTACATCTTGTTCAATGGCTGGGTTTGTAGTTTGATAATTTATATATGCATCCTTTGGAATTTTTGCATCCGCACCAGGAATATTGACGTCGATGGCCTCTGCTGGTGACAGTACAGTGCTCATGATGAAAGCACCTACTAATAGTGGTAATTTTTGCATAGTAACCTCTCCTGCTTATATCATCTCTTTTATAGGAGCTATAACAATACATAGATTCTTTTTGTTAAGTATAATTATATAATATTCCTATAGTTTAAACAGTAATGAGTTTGCATCCCTCTATGTACTAAATTTTACACATCTACTCGTTTATACTAAAGGTGTAAACAGCGTTAGCTTTCATCGTGATTAGTAAGATAAAAGGGGGATGTCCTATGAATCAAGGTTTAGTGCGCCAAATTAATGATATCGTTAGACCCTATCGCGAAGCGCGGATGGGTATGCTCATCGTGATTAGTAATCCCGTAGGTCAACGTGGTCCGACGCCGCCGTTGACATGGCAGTATATAGTTGGTCGAAATTGGTATAAGCATACGATTCATGGCACGGCAGCTGTGAATGGCGTACATGGGCATCAGCCTGTGGAGATGACCTTGTTTGCATGGCCTGAGGATCGGATTGTGGATTGGCACAGAGTGGGCGGTTGGTATACGCAGCGGTATGGGTATCCTTGCGTGCTCTGCGTGTCGCCTACGGGGCATACCAAGATGCTTCGGTATGATCATGGTAAGATGCGGTATGGCGATGATTTAGGGCCTTGGGACCCTCATCAGATTGAGACCTATGGCAGCACTGTTTTAGGTGAAAGCTATGCTTGTACGGGCATTGACGCTGATTATCGGCGTATGCAATTCCCTGAGTTTAATCGTCAAGATGGCACTCATTTTGGTGCTTTATCTGATTATATTGGCAGTGAATATATTTTACTATTCCCAAAAACGCGTATTAGTTTAGTACGTAAAGGCGTATGGCGTCATTCGATTGAAGACCTAGCCAATATATGCAATGTACCAGTTGATATAGTGGAACAAACCTATCTCGATACGCCTGATGATCCAACGGAATATAGGGAAACCTTTTATGCTCTGTATGTGCGAAAATCAAGATTACAAGAAGTATTTGGCGTTTTTAAACGAACCCTTATGACTAGAGCAATTCCTTGGATGCTTTGCATTACACCAAGAGGCTATATGTATCATATTTCTCCATGTACTAATAGTGATACGGGGCTAACAACAAGCACCTTGCCTAACATTGCATATGACCCACATGCCGATGAATTTTTGGCCCTTCTCGCTAAAGATAGATGGGAACTGTGTGGTAATTATGGACTATTTTCACTCGATACATACAAATCATTTATGGAAACACAAGATTGTTACATCAAAACGATTGTACCAGACCCAGAATTTACCTATTGTCCTCCATCAGTTTTGACCGTCATAGCAGGGCACAATATCATTCAGAACCTACTGAAAACACCATGTGTGTGGGCATAAAAAAGCGCTATCTTAGATTCTCTAAGATAGCGTTATATCTATATATTTATATAAAATGATAGTTATTGTTTAGAACAAAAGTTTGATATATAATAGCTGTAGGATAGTTAGACGAGGTTGGGCCTCTCTTCGTTATGAAGGGAGGGGTGTGTATGAGTGGTTATAAAATCATTATGATTATCCTTGGAATGTTATCAGTGATGATATCCTTTGGAGCCCTTATAGCGCTTATTTGTCTAGCAATAGCAAAATAGCCCTCCGTTGCCTAGTGTAACTAGATAACTGAAAGGCCATTTCCTAAGATTTTACTATTTTCGAGATGCGCCTGACGTTTCGACTCGTCTGACTATCTACTTATATTATAGATAGAATTATATATATCGTCAAATACGAATAAACCATAAAACAATAGGCACAATGCTTATTAGCATAGTATACTTATGCTAATAAGGTTGTGCTTTTTTCGATAGGGTTATTATATTGTTATATCATATAGTTTTTAAGAGTTAGATATTTGTGAATATGTGTAAATCTTGGATAACAGAAAAAAGAGGGACTTCTTTTGCTTTTAAATCTTTATTCTTTATTATTGAATTAATATTGAAAGCTTATGGTATGTTGTGGAGTACCCTTTTAGTTGTTATATTAGCCTTAATTCTTACACCCTTATTATTACAACTTAGGAAGCTCCTTTCTTGGATATTGGGGTGGGGATAATTTGAAACTTTTTCTAGTTCTATAGATCTTTCATCTGTTACAACAGATGAAGGATCTTTTTTATAAGAGGAGGTGACTATTAGTGTCATAGGCAGGTGTTGAAATTATCCGTGTAGAAAATCTTTATAGAATAAATCATCGTAGTTTAGTTTTATATTTTACCTATAAAATATACTGTGATATTGAATTATACCTGTATAACAGGTATAATAAAGGAGAAATATTCTATGATTATTAGCTTTAAGGATAAGGACACGGAAAAAATTTATCATCAATTATTTACTAAACGATTTTCTCTTTCTATTCAACGTTTAGCATTGAGAAAATTAATTTTGTTAGATAATGCTGCCTCGATTAATGATTTACGATGGCCTCCTGGTAATAGATTAGAATTGTTAAAAGGTGACAGAATAGAGCAATATAGTCTTAGGATAAATAATCAGTATAGGATTTGCTTTCAAGTAAAAGATATAAATTGTTTTTATAATGTTGAAATTGTGGATTACCATTAAAGAGGTTACACTTATGAAAAATTATATTTCTACTCCAACAATTAGTGAGATATTAAAAGAAGAATTTATGGAACCACTTGGCTTGACGGCGTATCGACTAGCAAAAGATATTAAAGTACCTGTGTCTAGAATTCAAGAAATTTTACATGATAAGCGGAGAATTACTGCTGATACGGATTTACGGCTTTGTAAATATTTTGGTTTGTCTAATGGTTTTTTCTTGAGAGTTCAAATGGATCTTGATTTGCGTGAAGCTCAAACAAATAGTCGTTTACTTGAAGCGTTACAGTCGATACAACGGTGTACAGCTATTCCTGTAGACGATATGTAAATAGGCGATATAAAACAATAAATTGAAATTAATCGATATATTTGCTAAACTATACATATAAATAATGATTCTTAATGTTATATGTAGATAAAGGAGTTCCTATGTTATTTGTAGAATATCCAAAATGTACAACTTGCAAAAAAGCAAAGAAGTTTTTAGATGATCATCATATTGAGTACACGGACCGTGACATTAAATCTGAAAATCCTACAGCTGAGGAAATCGCTGCATGGTATCCTCAATCTGGTAAGGATTTGAAAGCGTTCTTTAACACGTCTGGCTTGATTTATCGTGAGCAACAATTAAAGGATAAGTTGCCAGGTCTTAGCGAAGAGGAAAAATTAGCTTTGTTGGCGTCTAATGGTATGCTCGTAAAGCGTCCAATTTTGGTATTAGAAGATAAGGTCTTAGTAGGCTTTAAAGAAAAAGAGTGGATGGAAGCTCTCAATTTGTAAAAAGTGTATATGCGATTTTTAGTGTGTGTGTTGTGTGGATTGCTGTTAGCTCCCACTGTGTGGGCCAGTGATACGGCGCCATCTACGAAAAATGGACAAGTGAATACCGAGGAATTTCATATTTCGCCGTCCTATTTGCCAGACCATAAGATTGGTGAAAGCGGACCGTTGGTGATGGATACAACAGAGCGTAAAACTACGCGGTACTCAAGTGTTGATGCGGTGAATTCCGCTATCAATGCGGTGGCCGTGTCCAATATCAACAATGATATGCATACCAATGGCAAGGCGTGGATGAAACGAACCACCGTGGCGCTTAGCTTTCAGAAGGACTGGACGCCCCTCTATAGTGTAGAAATGGTGCAGCCTATAGGTCATTATGATGACCAATCTCCCCAAGTTTGGTTTACTCAAGGTTCTGTAGCACGCGCTGCAGACGTTGGCACGACCCTTAACAGCGGTTTTGGCTATCGCCGCATCAGCAGTGATGATCATCATTTGCACGGCACGAACCTGTTTTATGACCACCGTTTCAAGGGCCAACATAGCCGCATGAGTGCCGGTCTTGAGTATCTTTCTGGTGAAAGCGAGTTCCGTTTCAACTATTATCGTGGTATGAGTGATGACCATATGGTTAATGGTGCATTGGAACGGATTACCGATGGCTATACTGTGTCCTATGGAAAAACATTTAAAAATGCCCGTTGGGCTCGCATCTATGGAGAAGCCTATCACTGGACATTATCTCGCAGTGCCGATAAAAATGGGGTGCGCCTTGGTACAGAATTACAACTGACACCGCGCTTGTCTGTTGATATGGGATTTAATAAACCAGAACACGCCTCCGGTAGTGCCTATGGCAAAATCATGTTCCGCCTTGCTGGTGCCGACATGGCTTGGTACGGTGGAAAACACAAACTCGATACAGAATCTACAATACGATCTAAAATGCTTGAAACAGTAAAACGTAAAAATATGCTATAATTAATATACTATTTATAATTTAGAGAGAGTGTTTATTATGCATATTACAAAGCCCCTATTATGGCTATTAGAACCGTATATCGTATATAAAGCCTATTTGTGGGGGCTTCGTTTTTATTCGCATCCTGTGACTTGGGAAGGGGAACCTGACTGGTTTTCTTTAACGCTAACCACATTACTTGCCATTGATGCCATCGTATTACCCTTAGTATTGCTATATTTGCCCGCGTGCAATCCAGATAAGGATGTTCCTAGATGGATTTTAAAAATCGTTAACCCTCTAGATCGTTTTGTGGCTTGGGTTGAAAGTAAACAACTTGGATCCGTGTGGATGAAAATTATCGGCGCCTTATGGGCCTTTTTTATATACCTTGTGCCTGTCTATATTGGTGGACAATTAGCTATGGCTATAGTTGTAGCACTTATTTATGATGTACTCACCTGGGCAACTATGCAGGTGTAATCCATGAATATTGGGGGCAAGGTATCCCTTACAAAAATATAGAAATAAAAAAATCGAGACTAGTTAATTAATTTCTAATCAACTAGTCTCGATTTTTTATTTTCTAGACACTATTAGGCCCTTTTTAGAATTAGAACAGGCCTGTACTAAATTGCAGAACCATATATAGTGCTCATTAGAATTACTACAGGCCTGTTCTAATTTGTAGGACACGTATATTTGTCTATTGGCTCTTATCTCCAAGTGTGAGAATTAGGAATACAATGGATAGAATACATGAATAACTGCTCATGTATTTGTGTAATAAACATATGCAAAATTAGAATACAGTTAATAAAATCAGTAATTATTTAGCTTTATCTCGTTTTACAACAAAATATGAATAAGTGTACATATATTTGTCCTTGAAAATATACCATATAGGGTATATAGTGTAGCTGATAGGTATACCCCTATAGGTATACAAAAGAGGATAAAAAAGGAATAAGTGAAGAAAAAAATTGATTTATTTATAAGCTTTCACAGGAGGTACATATGGTAACGTGGAATGAAGCAAAAGAATGGTTCGCAGATCATAGTGAACAAGTGACATTGGCCATCGGTGGCATCGGCGTAGTATTGAGTTTGGCTGGCATTCGATTGGGATTGCCCTTCGATTTAGCATGGCTCGCCATCATTTTTAATGGTCTACCTATTGTGTGGGGCGCCGCAGAGGCGATGTATAAGGAATTTGACGTAAAAGCAGATTTGCTCGTATCCTTAGCCCTTATCGCAGCGGTGGTTATCGGCGAATACTTTGCAGCCGCGGAAATTGCTTTCATCATGCAACTCGGTGCGATGCTCGAAGATTTTACTGTATCCAAGGCACAAGCGGGTATTGAACGACTTGTTAAGTTAACGCCAACCACAGCGCGTGTTGTACGCAACGACAAGGAACAAGTGTTACCTGCAGATATCGTTGAAGTAGGCGATGTGATTCGCGTGTTGCCTGGCGAAATCATCCCTGTAGACGGTACGATTCGCATGGGTACCACATCGGTGGATCAATCCGTTATGACTGGCGAATCCATGCCGGTTGATAAAGTGGTAGGCGATGATGTATTCTCTGGTACAGTTAACCAATTTGGCGCCTTCGACATGGAGGCTACGAAGGCCGGTGAAGATAGTTCTATCCAACGTATGATTAAACTCGTTAAGGCAACGGACCCAGGCAATGCGAAAATCGTAAGTCTTGCAGACCGTTGGGCTACATGGATTGTGGTAATGGCCCTTCTTACAGCTGTTGGTACCTATCTTGTAACGGGCGAAATGATCCGCGCCGTGACGATTCTCGTTGTATTCTGCCCTTGTGCGTTGGTGCTCGCTACGCCTGCTGCTATCATGGCGGCTATTTCCAATGCTAGTAAGCACGGTTTCCTCGTGCGCCGTGGTCACATTATGGAAGAATTGGCGAAGGTTGATACCATCACATTCGATAAAACAGGTACCTTGACCCATGGCCGTCCTCAAGTGACCGCTGTAACGTCTGTTGGTTCCATGACCGACGACGATTTATATCACTTGGTGGCTTCTATCGAGCAAAAATCTGAGCATCCATTGGGTAAGGCCATCGTGTCCGATTACACGTTTCATCATGAAGCGCCTTTGGCAACCGTTGAGGATGTTACCATCGTTCCTGGTAAGGGTCTTGAGGCTACTATGAATGGTGAAAGCAGCACTCGCGTTCTCGCTGGTAATGCGGCGATGATGAACGTGTCTGGTGTTACCGTTCCTGATTCTGTGAAAGCTGACGCTGCATCGTATTTAGGCCGTGGTGCCTCTATCATTTATGTGGCTGTGAATAATGTTTTGGAAGGCTTTGTGGCCTTGGCGGACCGTGTTCGTTCTGAAAGCCGTGATGTAGTAGATGATTTACATAGTCTTAATGTGACACCTGTATTGCTTACCGGCGATCATGGCACAACGGCACAACACATTGCAAAACGACTCAATATGAGCCATGTTATAGCAGATTGCTTGCCAGAAGATAAGATGAACACTGTATCTAGATTGCAACAAAAAGGTCATGTAGTAGCTATGGTTGGCGATGGTGTTAACGATGCACCAGCCCTCAAAAAAGCCGATGTTGGTATCGCCATGGGTGGCATGGGCAGCGATATTGCTGTAGAAGCATCTGATATCGTCCTCGTTAACGACACGATTGCTGAAATGCCTCATATGGTAGCCTTATCCAAACACATGATGCGTACCATTAAAATCAACTTAAGCTTTGCCCTTATTCTTAACGGTATTGCCATTATCTTGGCCGTGATGGGTACACTTTCACCAGTATGGGGCGCTCTCGTACACAATGGAGGCAGCCTTCTTGTAGTACTTAACTCAGCATTGTTATTATCTTGGAAATATAAAACTAATTCTGACGAAGACAGAAATCCATATGTAGGAAAACTTGTAAGTAATCAATAATCTATATATAGTAAAACTTGTAAGCAATCAATCATTCATAGTAGAATACTCTCAAAAGGAGGTTTATCATGAATACATTAGAATGCATAAAAACACGCCACAGTACGCGTAAATTTAAATCTGAACCGGTTGCACAAGAATTGCTCGACACCGTTATCGATGCAGGTCGTCGCGCGCCAACAGGGGGCAACTTACAGCCTACACATTTTATGGTTATTACCAATCCGGATGTGTTGAAAGAACTAGTAACCCTTGTCCAAGAAGAGTATGGTAAAACGGAAGTAACGGAACAAACGCCGCCATACATGGTGAATATCATCAAAATGTCCAAAGAAGGCAAATTTGTATTCCATTACAATGCACCTGTTCTCATCGTATTAGCTCATAAACCTGTGCTAGCTAATAATTTCTCTGATACAGCTTGTGCTATGGAAAACATGATGCTTGCTTGCAATGAACTAGACTTGGGATCCTGCTGGGTGAACCAATTACGTCACCTACAAGACAATGAACGCATAATCAAGCGTCTCCGCGAACTCGGTATGGGCGAAGATGAAAAAGTATATGCAAGCCTTGCTATGGGTTACCCTGACTTGCCAAATGGACTAAACCGTAGAGAACTCGACATCAAAGGAAATCCTGTAACCTATATTGACTAACAACTACATACTAAAGGGTCGCGTAAGCGGCCCTTTTTGTTTTCCCTTATGATAGATTTTATTCTAAAAAATATTAAGAACTGATAATAACCGCAAATTTGGTACTTGCCAATATACCTATACGGGTATATAGTATACATAAGAATTAATACCCGTGGGGGTATAAAAATATTATTAATAATATTTTTACTAATGATACGGTTTAGTTGGAGGCAACTATGGCAACTCGAAGCACAATCAAAGACTGGTTTGTAAATCATACGAAACCAATACAAAAGGTAATGAACACACTAGATCATACAGATGTAGTATCTATGCCTGTGATGTCCATCCAATGGAATAGCGTATCGCAAGAAGCTTTAACCTGGACCATGCTCGTCGATATGGCTGCTGTAGACCAAGAAACAACTCATACAAATACATATCATAATTAGGGATAAATATATCTTTAATACTAAAGGGTGCATGGGATTGTACATCGAAAATAAATTTTTAATGTGCAAGCCCATGCACCCTTTTTCCTTTTTAATCTTTGTAAATTTTTAATGGATTCTAATGTAAAATGCTATATTGCGATTAGCTAAATATAGATTAGAGTTCATGGCGGATGTGTGGGTGTTTTGAAGCCGACTTTGGCCCTGCGGAGCCCGCAGGGCGGAGACAGACCTGGCCGGTGGAGGCTGAGGAATACCCACACATTCGCCATACTAATTTATATGTTGTCTTAAGCAATATAGCATTTTATTCTTGAAACCCATTAGGAATTTACAAAGATGTATTGACCGCTTAATGGAAAATTGTGTACAATTATTTTAGAAATATTAATGTGTGTGTGTAATGGAGGGCTAGTTAATGGCAAAAATAGGTACATTGGCAGGTTATGATCGCGTTTCAGAAGTTCCAGAAGATGATTATTTAATGTTGGAAAATCAATTGGGATTTCCTTTGTATGTAGTAGCTAAGGAACTCGTAAATGCTTATCGTCCACATTTGGAACCTTTGAATTTAACATATACTCAATACATTGTCATGATGGCATTGTGGCAATATGGTGAATTATCCGTTAAGGAATTAGGGCAAGTGTTGCGCCTCGATTCTGGTACATTGACGCCGTTGCTTAAGAAATTAGAACTAAAAGGATTCTTAAAACGTAAACGTAGTCGTAATGATGAACGGGTGGTAATGGTTACTCTTTCAGAAGAAGGCCATGCACTTCGCAAGGAAGCTATCGAAGTACCTAAGAAACTAGTAGCTAGCACGCAAGAAATTTTTACTGTTCATGAAGCAGCTGAATTGAGAAAGTTGCTTAATAAATTATTAGATACCATCGATGCAGCGCATGGTGTTATCAATCCTGAAGATATTAAACGCTAAATAAATATGATATAATTTAATTAGATATTGTATTATTGGGTCATAGAGAGTAGACCTAGTGTTACCCGTTTAGGGTGGAGGCGAACATTATGAATAAGAAATTAGTTACTACATTTGCTCTTGCAGCAACATTATTAGTTGGTTCCGTAGCGAGTGCTGCTAACTGGAACGGTTTGGCAAATTATCCAGAAGTGCCAAACAGTGCGAACGGTACAGAAACTTACTACTTCGACAAAGCATCTCAATTTAATTTGATCGATGGCAGCCGCAACTATGTATTCGGTATTAATGTAGTAAATATGCATAACAACCAATACGGCGAAGCTACATTGTTCAAATATATTGTGCATCCTAGTTTGCACACTGTATATCGCTTTGCTCCAGATGGTCAATTGTACCAAATCAATCCTGGCACAAACGAATTCAACATGTTCAAAGCTGCTTGGAAAGAAGTATATGGCACAGATTTTGCATTCCCTGATGTAAATGCTGTTCCTGCAACTGTAAACGTTCATGCATAATAATTAAATACTTATAATGATACGTATAATGGTGAAAGTTCTTTATAAGGGGCTTTCACCATTGTTGTATTTATATGAATGTATAGATATCATATAATTATGATGTTGATAGATTGTATGTTAGGTGAAAGCCTATTAACTGTATGTTAGGTGAAAGCTTAACAAGTATTTTAGGAGGTAAGGATGGCAAAATCTGAATTTGCGCAAGCCTATACGGAACGCATGTTCCCCGATATTGCATCGCCAGCAGGATATATAGACCCTGAGTTTGAAGATCTATTTGAAAACTTTGCCTTTCACGAGGTCATTACGGAGGATGGCTGTAATGTAGCAGCGCATAGTCGTTTTTTGGCTATTTTAGCTACCTTGGTTGGAGCCGGTGCTACAGACGAATATTCATTGATGATGCCAGCCGCAATAAATTTTGGTGTTATCCCCGATGAAATCGTAGAGCTCATTTATCAAGCGGTACCGTATCTTGGCATCGGACAGGTGCGTCCGTTCTTTAAAATTACCAATAAGATTCTTGATTATCGAGATGAAGAAATTCAAAACCCTCATCGCAGCACGATTACTAGCGACAATCGCCTTGAAAAGGGTATCGAAAAGCAAGTGGAAATCTGGGGCGAAGGGATGCGAAACTTTTACCAATCGGGACCTGAAGATACGCGCCATATCAATAAATGGTTAGCCAACATGTTCGGCGACTACTATACTCGTAAAGGCCTAAGCACTAAACAACGTGAGCTCATTACCTTTTGTTTCCTCATGGCCCAAGGCGGCTGTGAAGCGCAGCTTAAGGCGCATGTCATTGGTAATTTGAACGTAGGAAATGATAAGAGATTTTTAATTAGCATTGCGTCCCAATGTGTGCCGTATATTGGCTATCCACGCGTGTTGAACGCATTATCTTGCATTAATGCGGGCTTTGCCGAATGGGAAGCCAATCAGTAAATGGGAAATAAATCATTAAATGATGTAGTAGCCAAGTGCTATTAAATAACAAGGAGTAGTATGATTCTTTCTGGATTAAGTTTAATTATGATTATCGCGTCCATTCCGGCGCTGATCATTGCTGCTGCAGGGCATGAGTATGCTCACGCTAAGGCGGCAGATTTACTGGGTGACCCTACACCGCGTATGATGGGGCGACTTACGATGAACCCTTTTGTACACCTAGACCTCATTGGATCCTTGGCCTTGATCATAGGTGGATTTGGTTGGGCCAAACCAGTTGTGGTAAATCCTACCAATTTTAAGGACCCTCGCACTGATGATATGATTGTATCCATCGCAGGGCCTATGGCGAATCTTGTGATGGCCTTTATTGGCTACGTTGTTATGCGATGCCTGGAAGCAGCGAACTTATTGGGCAATGACTCCTTATATCTCGTATTGCTTCTCATCGTTGTGTACAATATTAACTTTGCTATCTTAAATTTAATGCCTGTGCCACCCCTCGATGGCAGCCATATTTTGATGAATTTTCTGCCTCTGAAATGGCAAATCCATGTAGCGCGATTCAGCATGGTTTCCTTACTCATCTTAATCGTTATACTAAATTCACCGATTGCTTCGCACATCTTTGTGCCGTTGCAAAAATCTATTTTCGCTGGTTTTGAAAGTATCGTTAACTTGGTGCTATAACCCAACAAAACAGCCCTTTAAACTTAAAAAAGCTATTAGTTGATTGTATATGATAAACTAATAGCTTTTTGTGCTTTAAGTGAAAGGGCCCTATATGTGGTTCTGCGAAATAGAACAGGGCTGTTCTATTTTAAAATAAGGGGGTCTATGTTAAATGCGACCTTGTTCTTTGAGTTCAGCTAGTAATTTTACGATGCGTGGACCACAGCCCTTACCTCCACAGGCACCAGTGCCTGCTCGAGTTGCTTCTTTTACAGCTGGAAATGTATGAGCTCCATTAAAAATGGCCTCTTTAATCGTTTTGCGTGTAATGCTGCGGCATGTACACACCTTTGTTAATTTGTCCAGAATTTCCTCTGGTACTTGGTTATTTTCAAATTCCATATATTCCTCTTGGACTCACATGAGTCATTACATACTAAATTATATCGAAACTTTACGATATAGTCTAGTATAGCATAGATTATGGTGATTTGTTAAGTAGATGTCTCATTATCCAGTTGCATAGTATTCAGATATTGGTAAAGCATATATTTCTACGGCAACCTATATATCGTGAGCCAATCTGATATGAAGATGTTATACTATAAGCAATATAAATTATACTTGGAGGTTAATATGTTACGACGTATATTGGCAGTAACGATGATTGGTGCACTGGCACTGACATCTGGTTGTACATTCCATAATCCCTTTGCCAAGAAGGTAGAGCCTGTAACCTATGAAGCGGTAGTGCAGAGCGAGCTTTCACCAGCAGAAAAGGTAGATAAACTTGTGGCTAATATGTCCGATGCGGACAAGGTAGGCCAATTGTTGATGATTGGTATTCACGGCACAACTTTGAATGATGACGCGAAATTTATGCTTAACGAATATCGAGTGGGCGGCATTATTCTATTTGACCGCAATATGGAGAGTAAGGAACAGGTGAAAACGCTCATTACGGATATCAATAAGGCCGGTAAAAGTGCGGGACTTACGCCATTGTTCATCGGCATCGACCAAGAGGGCGGCGCCGTGGCGCGCATGGAGGACAAGTTGATCAAGGTACCCCCTGCAGAAGAGCTGGGTCAAGGTTCTGTTGACCATGCAGCAAATCTAGCCAAACAAGTAGGAACGGAACTTAAGGACCTTGGATTTAATATTAATTTTGCGCCTGATGCGGACTTGGGATTAACTTATGGTCGCTCATATAGCACGAATCCCAATCAAGTTGTGAAATTTGCAGGCGCTGTGGGCAAAGCCTATGACGAATCCGGTCTATGGTATTCGTACAAGCATTTCCCTGGTATTGGCAAAACCGATGTAGACTTACATGCAGATAGTAGCGTAGTGCCTGTGTCTAAAGATACGTTGCTCGCTGAGGATACGAAGGTATTCGTAGACCTTATTCAACAGTCGAAACCAAATACATATATGATTATGGTATCCCATGCGATGTATCCACAAATTGACCCTGATCATCCGTCTAGCTTATCTAAGAAAATCATCACCGATTGGCTTCGCAAGGACATGGGCTATAACGGCGTCGTCGTTACCGATGATATGGACATGGGCGCCCTCGCGAAACACTATACCTTCGGCGATATGGCTGTTCAATCCATTCAAGCGGGCAGTGATATCTTGCTCGTATGTCATGAGTACGAACACATGCAAGAGGCTTATAATGGGCTTATGAAAGCCGTCAAAGACGGCACCATCTCTAAGGAACGGCTGGATGAGTCTGTGAAACGGATTTTGCTCATGAAGATGAATCATGGGATATAAATACTAGGTTAATCCATAGTATATAGTGTATTCATAACAACATATTTATAATCCTATACAGGACTTTTATAAACCGATAGAGAATTACTAAGTATAGTTATTCTCTATCGGTTTATTGTTTATTCGTTAGGAGTGAAGTGTATGTCTCGGAGAATTATGTTGAACGGCACGTCGTATTTTGGACAAGGTGCGATTCAGGAGATTGTAAACGAAATTAAGAATCGCCATTTTAAAAAGGTCCTCGTTACATCTACGCCTGACTTATTCGAGTTTAAGGTGGCTACAAAGGTTACGGATTTGCTTGATGCGGCAGGCATTGCTTACGATGTATATGACAATATTAAGCCGAATCCAACCATTGAAAATGTAACATCTGGTGTGGCTGCTTGTAAGGCAGCTAGTGCTGATGTGATTGTTGCTGTAGGCGGTGGCAGTGCTATAGACACGAGTAAGGCTATTGCTACGATTATGACGAATCCTGAATTTAGTGATGTGCGTAGCCTTGAAGGCGTGGCACCTACAAAACATCCATGCTTGCCGATTATTGCTGTATCTACTACATCCGGTACGGCTGCAGAGGTTACCATCAACTACGTTATCACTGACGTGGAAAAGAATCGTAAATTTGTTTGTGTAGACCCTCATGACATTCCAATTATTGCTATCATCGACCCTGATATGTCCGCGTCCATGCCAACAGGCCTATGTGCCTCGACGGGGATGGATGCACTCGTTCACGCCGTAGAAGGGTATATTACGAAAGGTGCTTGGGAATTAACTGATATGCTTCATTTGAAAGCTATCGAAATCATCGGTCGTTCCTTGCGTAGCGCAGTAGCTGGCGAATACGCAGGTCGTGAAGCGATGTCCGTAGGTCAATATATTGCGGGTATGGGCTTCTCTAACGTAGGCCTTGGCATCGTTCACTCCATGGCCCATCCATTGAGTGCGGTGTACGACATACCTCACGGCAAGGCTTGTGCCATGCTATTAACAGCAGTATTGAAATTCAACGCCCCTGAAACAGGTGCTAAATACCGTGAAATCGCTCGCGTTATGGGTGTGCCTAATGTGGATGCTATGGATGAAAGCACCTACCGTCAGGCTGCTATCGATGTTATCCAAAAACTAGCCGACGATGTAGGTATTCCTAAATCCCTCAGCGAAGCTGGCGTAAAACGCGAAGACATTCCATTCCTCGCAGAATCTGCTTTCAACGACGCATGTACACCAGGTAACCCACGAGATGTAACTGTTGACGAAATCATTGGTATTTATGAATCTATATTCTAATTAAGTGTAATCAATAACAATCTTGTACAGCATCTATATGGTGAATCATTACTCATATAGATGCTGTTCTTTTTTTTGCTCACGAATTCGTGAGTAAGATATTTACATAATGTAGATATAAGGATATACTGTGAGTAAAGAGGTCAGGAGGTGTGAAAATGAAGCATACTAGGCATACAAAGAATACAGAAAATATAGGGTTGATAGAAGATTTGCGAACGGAATTTAAAAGTGATGTTAAGAAACTTTCAGAAGAAACAATAGTCGAGGCCGTTGTAGCATTGGCAAATACAGAGGGTGGTACATTATATATTGGCGTAGAGGATGATGGGACGATTACGGGCGTACATAAAAACCACCAGTCTACAGCGGGGTTAAGTGCTATGATTTTTAATCGTACGGTGCCTAATATTTCTGTTAGTACAGATATTATGTACAGTTTTACAAAACCTATTATTAGTATTGCGGTTCCAAAGAGTTATGAGTTGATTTATACGTCGAGTGGACGGGCATTACAACGACGGTTAAAAGGGGATGGCACGCCAGAAAATTACCCGATGTTTTTACGTGATATTCGGCGTTATATGGTAAATGCCTATGGTCTAGATGTGTCGGTCTATCCAGTGTTAGATGCGACATTTGATGATTTGTCCTTGCTTGAGTTTGAAAGAATGCGCTCCATGATTTCTAAGTATAGAGGAGATCAGTCGCTACTTGAGCTGGATAATTTGAAATTAGCTCAAGCCTTACAATTAGTACAAACCGTAGATGATACCGTTCACCCAACAATGGCTGGATTGATACTACTAGGTAAAGGCGAGCGAATCAGGGATTTAATACCGACTGCAGAGTCTGCTTTCACCATGATGAAAGGCACTAAATTAATTAGGAATGTATCAGAGCATATCCCTGCACTGCAGGCCATTGAGCGCTGTATTGAATCGTTAGATTTAGTCAATATGATGACGGAACTATTTCCTGGCCCGGTTGCTGTTCGATTGATGGATATAGACCCTATTTCCTTTAGAGAGGCATTAGTAAATGCTTATTCTCATAGGGATTACACAGAAGTGGGGCGCATTCGTGTTGAAATTAACGATGAGCAAATATCAATCACGAGTCCTGGCGATTTTATGCAAGGGATTACACCCAATTCCGTGTTGTTTGCAGAACCTCGTAGTCGTAATACCGTATTAGCCGATGCTTTCAAACGAATCGGATTGGCTGAAAAGACGGGGCGTGGTGTGGATAAAATTATTGAACCATCACTATTTGCAGGGCGTCCGGTACCTCGATATGACGAGTCTACAAGTACTTATGTGCGCATTGTTTTTGATAAGACGCCCGTAGATGATAATTTTGTTACCCTAATTGTACAAAATCAGGTCAAGTCCAACATGGAACTTAGCTTAAGAGGGTTAATGGTTTTGTATAGTATACGTAAACTCAAACAATCTAGTATGGACGATATTATCCATGATTGTCAGTTATCTCCTGCTATCTGTGAAATGAATGTTCAACAATTATTAAAGATGAATATTATCCAATCGGTCGATATGGATGGTAAGCAGTTGTATTATTTGAATACTGCTGATTATGTATATCGATTACATGGAACCTCGCAAGTATATGATGTTACACCGACTTATGGAAATCCATATATTAAAGCCTTCCATTCGTTGCTCAATGCTGCTGATCAAGTGACGCGTACAGACGTGGCCAATGCACTAGGTATTTCTAAACCGCAGGCATATCGGCTGATTATGAAGTTATTCAATAAGGGTATTCTTGAAAAAGTAGGAAACGGCAAGTATACTAGTTATAAATATACTGATGCGTATGTAGCGGAGAAACTTCGTTTAGAACGGATGACAGAGAAATCGTTGTTGCCGTCCATTTAGAGGATTTCGTTTTATTTGGAGAATTCCACATAGATTAGACTGATGTTCGATATGTTTTCCACGAGGAGGATAATGCATGAAACTTTGGAAAATGAATAAACGCAGCTCTACCTTGGCGGATATGTCGATGAATCGCGTGTTATTATCTGAACTCATTGCTAAAGGGGCTTTGGTGGGTATTATTGCAGGGTTCTTCGGTGCAGCCTATCGCTATTTAATCCTTGAGTCCGAACATATTCGATGGCATCTAATGGGGAATATTTCCTTGGAATGGGCTATTGGTTGGCTTATTGCGATGGTCGTATTCGCCTTTATTGTCGATCGACTCTTAACGTGGGCTCCATTATCTGGCGGTTCCGGTATCCCTCAAATTGAAGGGGAAATGCTTGGCATGTTCGACATGAAGCCGTATCGTACGCTCATTTCCAAGATGATTGGCGGCGTACTAACCGGCTTTGCAGGATTTTCCGTGGGCCGTGAAGGGCCAGCCGTGCAAATCGGCGGCTCTGCCGGTAAAATCGTATCGTACTGGATGAACTCGGGCCTTCGTGAACAGCGAATTCTTACATCGGCTGGTGCCGGTGCGGGCTTAACTGCTGCCTTTAGTGCGCCTGTGTCAGGTGCTATGTTCGTCTTTGAAGAGGTGCATAAAAGCTTTTATCCGTACCTCGTCATTCCCACCTTCGTGGCTACGCTCATATCGAATTACATTACGGTAACCATCTTTGGCCTCACGCCGGCCCTCGGATTCTCCGTGACCTCAGGGATGCCTCTCAACTATTTTCCTGTTCTTCTTGGCGTCGGCGTTTTGATGGGCTTTTGCGGCGTATTATTTTGTCGCATGATATTTGCCTTTAAACGCTTCTTCGAGTGGCTCAAATGCTCTCGCTTTCTAAAACTTGCGCTTACCTTCGTGACCGTCGCCGTTATCGGCTTTGACTCGCAGCTCTTGTTGGGGGGCGGCAATGATTTGGTAGGTCAACTGGCCTTTCAGTCTCATGGCGTATTGCTCCTCGGCGGCATTGTGCTTGGAAAAATCTTACTCACCACGTTTTGTTATGGCAGTGGCGCTCAAGGCGGTATCTTTTTGCCTATGCTCGTCATCGGTGCATCGGCGGGTGCTTTTTGTGAAAGCCTACTTTCATCGGTAGGATTAATATCTCCCGATTTCGTACCGCAATTCGTTATCTGTGCCATGGGTGGTATGCTAGCGGCCGCTATGAGAACACCGATTTTAGCCATTCTGCTCGTTCTTGAAATGACAAATAGCTTTTCCAATATTTATGCCATCGGTATTGTTACTATCGTGGCTTATTTGGTGGCAGAACTCTTAAAAGAACCTCCAATTTACGATTCCCTATTACAAGCCATGACTGGTCAAAGCAATTTGGAAAATGTACAAACCTTCTTCCAAACCAAGGTGCCTGTAGTGGCATCCTATGTGGATACACAACTACAAGACCTCAACTTACCAGACGGCACCTTAATCGTCAGCATTCGCCGGAATGGAACATACATCGTGCCTTTAAACGATGTAAAACTACAACCGGGTGATGAACTACAAGTATCGTGTGAACGAGGACGATTAAAAGCAGCGAAATCTTATTTCCAATCTAATTAGTTTAAAAGATGTATAGGGCTGAGGCCCTATTAAAAAACTCCACCGGCCGGGTCTGACTTCGGCCTGCGGCCTTCGCAGGGCCAAAGTCGTTTTTTAGTAGGGCCTCAGCTCTTTTATCATTTAGAACCATATAGATTGGAAATAAGATTTAGCTGCTCCTGAGTATTTCTGTTATACTTAATGTATATACAACAGGAGGTGCCTATATGAAGATGTATTCTTTTCCTTATGATTATAAAAGTGTAGATGTGTCTATTGATGAACGGTTCGTGCAAGGGGTTCTTGTGTCTAATGCGGCGGCGTATAGGGCAGAGAAGAGTCCAGCTGAGCTTGTTGAGGATGCGCTTGATCATCCTATTAATAGTCTTTCTTTAGAGGAGTTGGTAGCAGGAAAACGCAATATGGTTATCATTACCAGTGACCATACGCGCCCCATGCCTAGTAAGGTGACGTTACCTATTTTGCTTCGTCGTATCCGCGCTGTAAATCCGACGATTGATATTACGATTCTGATTGCCACTGGCTTTCACAGGGCTATGACGCACGAAGAGATGGTACATCGGTTCGGCGAGGATATCGTAAATAATGAAAAACTCATCAATCATGATTCTGAAGATGCTGCGAATATGGTGGAAATCGGCACATTGCCATCTGGCGGCAAGTGCGTCATCAATCGTTTGGCTGTGGAAACGGAATTGCTCATCGCCGAAGGGCTTATTAATCCTCATTTCTTCGCAGGCTTCTCGGGTGGCCGTAAATCCGTGTTGCCTGGCGTTGCTTCCAAGGTAACGGTGTTGGCTAATCATTGTGCTGAATTTATTGAAAGCGAGCATTCCCGGACCGGTAAAATCGATGAAAATCCGATTCACAAGGATATGTTGTACGCTGCACGAAAAGCGAATTTGCAGTTCATCCTAAATGTTATCATCGATAGTAAAAAGGAAATTATTAAGGCCGTAGCAGGTGATTGTGTGGATGCGCATAAGGAAGGGTATGAGTTTATTCGTTCTTTATCTTCTGTGAAAGCCATTCCTGCTGATATTGTTATCACTAGCAATGGTGGCTATCCATCTGACCAAAACCTATATCAATCCGTAAAGGGCATGACTGCTGGCGAAGCCTCTTGTAAGGATGGCGGTGTTATCATCATCGCTGCTTCCTGTAAAGAAGGTCATGGTGGTCAAGCATTATATGAGGCTTTCAAAAACATGGAAAGCCCTCAAAAAATCCTCGATGATATTCATGGCGTACCTCGCAATGAAACCAAGCCATATCAATGGAAAATTCAAATTTTAGCGCGTATTTTAAATCATTATAAGGTCATCGTTGTGACCCAAGATTGTGATCACCAAATTATCAGTGATATGCACATGACGCCTGCGTCCACATTAGATGAAGCACTTAATATTGCCCGTGACATCATGGGCGAGGATGCATCGATTACGATTATCCCTAATGGATCAACTGTGATTGTAGAGTAGAGGTATCCATATGACTGATAATATTGTTTTATTCTATCTGTTTTTTATCGTAGTCGGATTTTTCACGGCTATGCTAGGAACTATCATTGGTGCCGGCGGTGGTATCGTGTTTGTACCTTTGTTTATGTACTGGTTCCCAGAGTGGTCCCCATCCATGATCGTTGGTACATCGCTGTTTTCTGTTATGTGTAATGCTATTTCAGGATCATTGGCGTATCTTAAACAGAAAAAGGTATATATTAGCGCCGCTCTAATCTTTAGTATAGCCACATTTCCAGGGGCCATTATAGGGGCTCAAATGTCTGATGCGTTTTCTGGACCGGGATTTAAATTTGCCTTCGGTTGCTTTATGCTCTGTGCCTCATTTCTAATTGGCTTTAAGAACTTTGGTAAAAAAGGAGAACGGAAGGAAGAATCTTTAACAAAAGATCAGGTGACGTACAATAAACCAGTCGGCATTGGCATTAGCATTATTGTTGGCTTTATCTCTAGTATTTTCGGTATCGGCGGTGGTCTAGTACACGTGCCTGCTCTTATTTACATCATGGGTTTTCCAACACATTTAGCAACCGCTACAAGTCATGCTATTTTGGCGGTATCCACGGCGGTTGGTGTTATTACCCATCTTGTAGAGAACCACATCGTATTTAACATTGCCATCCCTGCCAGTATCGGCGCCATATTCGGGGCCCAAGCAGGCGCTCAAATAGCAAAACGCCTCAGGGCTAAAGCTATTTTGGCACTTATGAGCATTGGCGTATTTGCATTAGCTATTAAATTGATTATTGAATCAGGAATATTGTTTTAGGACTGATAGAACTTCGTATACATAGCTCTTTAAAATTAGAACAGGCCTGTAGTAATTTATAAGAGCACTTAAATATGATGCTTTTACAAATAGAACAGGCCTGTACTAATTTATAAGAGTACCTATATAGTCTAAACATAAGAAAAATATATAAAAGGGCTGTAACAGAAATGAGATTACCTCATTTTTGCTACAGCCCTTTTGTCTGTACTTTTTAGCATCTATTCCTAAAACGCATAACTAATTTATATTGATAATTCCTAATGTGTAATATACAGGATACTAGGAAAATCCACATAAATATTCATATTTTGGTGCAGATTTGTATTTATGCTATAAACCTCTTAATCCCCATGAATACGCATATTGATAGGGGATACCCATAGGGGCTTTCATAAGTGGTTATCATATATTTTTATTGATGTGTGTTCCTAGGAAATGCACTTGTTTTTCTGGTAAATGAAATCAACTTTCAACTAAGTCGCATTTTGTATTGTGTATCTATAGAATTTATATTTCATATACAATTTATGCATAATGGTAGCGACCGAAATGAGAACGGCGTATACTAGTTATAAAAGAAATTTTCCTAAGGATAGGATTGGAGGCTTTTCAAGTGAGTACATTAGTTAAAGATTATGATCGTTTTGCCAAAGAGGCGCAAGCGATTTGTAAGGATCGTGTTTATACAGACCGTCTGCGCCGTTATGCGTATGGTGTAGATGCATCTTGTTACAGTTATTTACCAAAAGTAGTGGTAAAAGCAGAAAACGAATCCGAAGTACGTCGTCTTATTCGTTTGTGTCAACAATGCGGCACACCATTTACATTCCGTGCAGCTGGTTCTTCTTTGTCTGGTCAATGTTCCAGTGAAGACGTGCTTATCGTTTGTAATGATGGCTTCAAAAAAATGGAAGTTATCGACGATGGCAAAGCATTGCGTTGTGAATGTGGTGTTATCGGTTCCGATGCGAATGATTTGTTGAAACCATATAACCGCAAAATCGGTCCAGACCCTGCAACGCTTGCAACAGCATTGGTAGGCGGTATTTTGAACAATAACTCCTCCGGTATGTGCTGTGGTACTGCACAAAACTCTTATAAAACGATTCGCTCTATTCGCGTTGTCTTATTAGATGGTTCCATTTTGGATACATCCGATAAAAAGAGCATCGATCAATTCCTAAAAGAAAAACCACAAATGGTTGAAGATATCTTGCAATTGCGCAAAGAAATCTTGGCTGATGAAGAGTTAACTCATTTGATTCATCACAAATACAAAATCAAAAATACTACAGGTTACGGTTTGAACTCTCTTGTAGATTTTGAAGATATCATCGATATTATCAATCACTTGTTTATCGGTTCCGAAGGTACATTGGGCTTTGTATCTGAAATCGTATACAACACTGTTGAAGATGTACCTCACAAAGGTTGCGGTCTCATGTTCTTCAGCACATTGAACGACGCATCTCTTGCCGTTGTAGCCTTGGCTAATATGGGCCGTGAAAAGGTTGTTGCTGCAGAAATGATGGACTATCAATCCTTGAAAGCAGTTCAAACTCTTGAAAATGTACCTGACTTCGTTCGTGAAGTGCCAGAAGGTACAAGCGCTATCTTGTTCCAAACTGAAAGCTACTCCAAAGAAATTGTTGATGAAAACTTGGCTTTCATTAAAGAACAATTGAAAGATATTCCAACAGCTATTCCAAGTCTTTATTCTCAAGATCCTAAAGAATACGATTCCTGGTGGGCTATCCGTAAAGGTATCTTGCCAATCGTTGGTGGTCAACGTAGAAAAGGTACTACTGTTATCACAGAAGACGTTTGCTTCCAAATCGAAGACTTCACAAAGGGCATCGAAATGCTTACTGAATTATTCCACAAATACGATTTCGTTGATGGTGGCGTAATCTTCGGTCATGCGTTGTCCGGTAACGTTCACTTTAACATTACTCCTGATTTCAGCGATCCTAAAGATACTAAGAACTTCGGTGATTTGGTAAAAGAAATGTCCGAACGCGTATCTGGTTTCGGTGGTTCTTTGAAAGCCGAACATGGTACAGGCCGCATGGT
>CAKPXN010000005.1 GCA_934202095.1 uncultured Veillonella sp. | reverse complement strand
CCCCCTGGTCCCAAGCCAGGTGCGCTACCAAACTGCGCTATGCCCCGTCATTAATTACTTGCTAATTATAGCAAACCCGGTAGTTGATGTCAACCACTACTTTTGCTGAGTTTTACTCAGTTGTGAGTACCTCTCTGCAACGAAAATTATTATATCATCGGACCACTATTCTGACAAGTATTTTTTTATAACTTCATTAAAATTTTATGTAAAAAAACATGCACCCCGTAGGATGCATGTTCAAAGAGTATTTTATTTAGTTAAAATTAGCCTTCGTAGTGACCGTCTTCAACGATTTGAGGTTTTTTAGCAATACCTTGTTTAACAGCAACTTCAGCAACTGCTTTGGCAACTGCAGGAGCTACGCGAGGATCGAATACGGATGGCATGATGTTTTCATCATTCAATTCGCTGTCTGGAATCAAGTGTGCCAATGCATCAGCAGCAGCCAATTTCATTTCGTCAGTGATTTTGGATGCGCGAACGTCAATAGCACCGCGGAAGATTCCAGGGAATACTGCTACGTTATTGATTTGGTTAGGAGCGTCAGAACGGCCTGTACCAGCGATGCGAACGCCAGCAGCTTTCATATCAGCGTATGTTGCTTCTGGGTTAGGGTTCGCCATAGCGAATACGATAGCGTCGTCAGCCAAGTTTTCCAAGATATCTTTTGTGAAAGCACCAGCTGCAGATACGCCAAGAAGGATGTCAGCGCCTTTAGCGTTTTCAGCCAAGTTGCCATGTTTTTCTTCAAGGCCGAGAATGTCAATCAATTCAGTTTGCAAGGAATCAAGGCGTTTGTAGTCTTTGTGCAATACACCAGAGGATACCAATACAGTAATATCACGAGCGCCTGCAAGGTATAACAAACGAGCGATGTTTGCACCAGCGGCACCAGCACCGTTTACAACGATTTTAGCTGTAGTTAAATCTTTTTTAACGAGGCGAAGAGCGCCTTTTACGCCAGCCAAACATGCGATTGCTGTACCGTGTTGGTCATCATGGAATACAGGGATTTCCAATTCTTCTTTCAAACGATTTTCGATTTCGTAGCATTTAGGAGAAGAAATGTCTTCTAAGTTAATGCCAGCAAAGTTCTTTTGTAACAATTTTACAGTGTTGATCAATGTATCAGCATCTTTAGTATCTACTACCAATGGAATGCAGTCTACATCGCCAAATTTTTTGAACAATAAGGATTTACCTTCCATTACAGGCAATGCAGCGGCAGCGCCGATATCGCCAAGGCCTAGTACACGAGTACCGTCGGATACAACGGCAACCATGTTAGAACGGCAAGTTAATTCGAAGGATTCTGCTTCATTGTCTTTAATACGCAAGCATGGTTCTGCTACACCTGGTGTGTAAGCAACAGATAAATCATGAGCGTCTTTTAATTCATATTTAGTTCCTACTGTAAGGAAACCTTTTAATTCACGTTTTTTTAATACTGCTTCTTCACGTACGTCCATAGTAATTCTCCTTTGTGGATGACAACGCACACATTATTTATATGGGATTAAGTATCAATCCCTTTTACAATTTTATTATACAGAATCGGAAACAATAATACAAGATTTTTCGATATAGTTTTTCGAAAATTTTAGAATTAGCAATAATATTGCCCCTATCCGTTGATTTAGTATTAGCTATACACTAAGAAAATCAGCCATGTAAACGATTTATACCTTACATATTGAAAGCAACTACGCTTTCACAGACGGCAAGTTACGGCCGTAGAAGATTTCGGTCATTTCTTGTCTCAATTGATGTTTAATTTGCTTGATTTCCCGTTCGCTCAATTCCGATTCAGTAATACCGAATAAGTAGTTATCCAAATCAAAGTCCTTGAGCATCATCTTCGTGTGGAAGATATTTTCTTGGTACACGTTCACATCGATCATGTTGTACAAATTGCGTGTTTTCGCATTAATGTAGTTTTGAATGGAATTGATGCGATGGTCGATGTAGATTTTCTTACCCGACACGTCGCGCGTAAAGCCACGCACATGATAGTCCAATGTCAAAATATCCGAATCAAAGCTATTGATCAAGTAATTGAGAGCCTTTAGCGGAGAGATTTGACCACATGTGGACACCTCGATATCGGCACGGAATGTACTAATCCCCTTGTGTGGATGGCTTTCAGGGTACGTATGAACCGTAAGATGGGATTTATCCAAATGCATAACCACATCTTCTTTTTCAATTTCTTCTTCAGAAATCAAAATCGTAACCGATGCCCCTTGAGGGTCGTAATCTTGTTTCGCAATGTTCAAAATGTTAGCGCCGATGATATGACTCACTTCTGTCAAAATATTCGTCAACCGTTCCGCGTTGTATACTTCATCAATATATTGAATATATTGCTTCTTTTCTTCTTCTGTACGAGTATAACAAATATCATAAATATTAAAACTCAACGTCTTCGTGAGATTATTAAACCCATATAACTTCATTTTAGGCTTTGCCTTAACTGGTGTATCCATGATATGCCATAACCCTTTCTATGCATAGACTTACTATTTTTTGTGAAAGTCATACAAAATGCAGCTTTCACACATATTCTATATAATATCTCGTTTATACTTAAATTTTACATCAAAGACACCGTCTTCGTAGGTTACAATAGCAAAGGTACCACCCGTTCCATCCCGAGGTAATGCAATACTACCTGGATTGACAAATAATGTGTCACCTAAAAGTTTCTCTTTACGAATATGACTGTGCCCGCATACGATGAGACGTGCCCCCATGGCGTTGCCAACGTGTACCAATTCTTGTATTCGTTTATCATATGATACCTCATGACCATGGGTCATGTAAATATAGGTATCCTCTAAGGGAATCAATTGTTCCTTCGGTTCCAATGGCTGCACTCGGTCATTATTGCCGCGCACGGCATAGACCGGCACATTGGTGCGCGTTTGCATATACCGCGCATCGTCGCCGTAATCGCCAGCATGTAGCCACATGTCGATATCTTGGTCCACCGTTGCATCTAACACGAGATCAATGGTGTCGAGATAGCCATGTGTATCACTAATAATACCTATTCGTTTCATTTGTTCACCTTCGCAACCAATTGTTGCAGCGCCTTGCCACGATGACTGATGGTTTCCTTCGTATCGATATCGAGTTCCGCCATGGTTTTACCAAATTGAGGAACAAAGAAGTATGGATCATAGCCAAATCCATTAGTACCAACTGGAGTATCTTGAATTTCGCCATCACAGGAGGCTTCGGCCGTCACGCTAGCACCGTCTGGATGCACCAATGCTAAAGCGCATACATAGTGCGCAGTTCTATCCAATTTACCTTGTAATTCTCGAATTAATTTTTCATTATTTGCCCCGTCATTGCCGTGAACGCCTGCATAGCGTGCAGAGTATACGCCAGGTGCCCCATCGAGGGCATCGACGGCAAGTCCCGAATCATCGGCTAAACAAGGTAGTCCTGTTTTTCCGCTATAGTATTTCGCTTTGAGGATGGCATTTTCCATAAAGGTCGTACCCGTTTCCTCTGGTTCCGGAACGTCCACTATGTCTTTCACAGGCACACAGGTAATATTCATATGAGAAAAAGCTCGTTCAAATTCTCGTATTTTCCCCTTATTGCCCGTTGCTAATACAATGCGTTCCATATTATTGTTCTCCTTCAGCAGCTTGAACAGGTGCATCAGGATACACCTTGCCAATCTTATCCGCTACAGAGCCTAGTACATTGCGTTGTACCGTCATCAACTCATCGGTAGCAGATTCGGCAAGGTCTAATAATTGATTAAGCTCATCGCGGCTAAAGGTACCATGTTCGCCTGTACCTTGTACTTCGATAAGATTACCGGTACCGGTGCGCACCACGTTCATATCCACTACGGCAGCGCTATCTTCTTCATAGCAAAGGTCTGTAATAGGACCATCTGGACCAATGCCAACGGAAATAGCGGCACAGAAATCGGTAATAGGGAATTTGCCAAAGCCACCGAATGTAAAATCGATGGCATCAACGAGGGCTACGAAGGCACCTGTAATGGATGCGGTACGAGTACCGCCATCGGCTTGGATAACATCGCAGTCTACGGTAATGGAACGCTCTCCTAAAGCCTTTAAATCTACAACGGCGCGCAATGCACGACCGATTAAGCGTTGAATTTCAACGGTACGGCCTGTTTGTTTACCTCGAGCAGCCTCACGGCTCACCCGTGTTTTTGTAGAACGTGGCAACAAGGAATACTCTGCAGTCACCCAGCCTTGACCAGAGCCTTTTAGCCAGCGCGGTACATTTTCCTCGATTGTAGCTGTACAAATAACCTTTGTCTTACCGCATTCGATGAGTACAGATCCTTCTGCATATTCTGTAAAATGTCTTGTTATTTTAATGGGTCTCAATTGACCTGCTGTTCTATTATCACTGCGCATAACAACGCCCCCTTTATGTCTAGTATACCCATGCTGAACCGTTCATTATAGGATATGTATCACAATAGAAACGCCCCTCACGCGAGGGGCGCTATCTCGTTTATTCTATTATATCATGAACAGAGGATTCCATTCGACAGGCTAAATTTCAACTTGCCCCTGTCCCATAGAGTCCACCACTACATAGCGATTGAGACCACCTTGCTCTTTCATGTGGCGTGCTTCTGTGAAAGCCTCTTCACGCGTGGCATCATCGGCCTGCCATGGAATAAACATGGCGTACACACTTTGCTTTGCATAGGGCCCATAATTACCATAGGATTCGATGCTATGCCAACCAATTTTATCCGGATAGAGGCGCACTGTTTCACGGCGCTCTTCTTGAATGCCAGATTCGTCGTAATACACAGAATAATCACGCACCCATCTATCCTTGTGACCGATAAGTTCATCTCGTGCAATGTTCTCACGCCGTGCCCACTGGTCCTTCCATTTCAAAATAAGATCATCTATGTATCTCGTCACATCCGATGACTGATGTTGTTCTACATAGTTTGGCTCAATAACACGACTGTAATCTAACCCCGCCATGGATAAGATGATGCCTGTGTTTACGTAAGGCAAAGCCTCTTGTACGGAATAGCCTCCTTCAAGGACAGCAATATCTGCTTGCAATAGGTCAACTAGTTCTGCGTAGCCCTTAGCGGTAACATTCATATTCGCCAAGGGATCCGAAAAATGGTTATCCTGACCTGCTGAATTGATGACGATATCCGGTTTAAACTCATGAAGTATAGGCAATACCAGTTCGCGCATGACCTTTAACAAGCCTTCATCACCCGTTCCCGGCGGTAACGGAATATCGATATTGGCACCGATAGCTTGCGGTCCACCGAATTCATCCATAAATCCTGTACCAGGATATAAGGTTCGTCCATCTTGGTGAAAGCTGATATACAATGTATCTGGATCGTGGTAGAACACATCTTGGGATCCATCCCCATGATGGACATCGGTATCGACGATGGCCACCCGTTTTACACCATAGGTTTGGCGTATATGTTGAATCATGACAGCTTCAATATTGATGGTACAGAATCCACGGATGCCATGAACCATAGCCATCGCATGATGCCCTGGTGGTCTAACGAGGGCAAAGGCACGGTCCACCTCACCTCGTAGCACCGCATCAGCCGCCGCAATGGCACCACCAGCCGATACTCGATGCGCATCGGTTACCCAAGATGCTAAATCAGGGGCCCCAACATGAACCCGTTCTATAACGTCCCAATCGGCTACGATAGGATTGTACTCTCGAATATTCGGTACATCCAATAAACCTTCTTCTACGATTTGATCTCGCGTATAGAGCAACCGTTCTTGCCGTTCTGGATGGGTAGCGGAAATTTTCCAATCAAAGGCAGGGAAAAATACGAGGCCTAATGAAGGATGTTCTATTGTACTAGCCGGCACAATTCCATTTCGCACACGATAACTGTCCTTATGATTCCACATAGCTACTTACCCCCGCTTTCAATTGTACTTTCACAGTGATAATGCGTTCCATCGATCGCCATCCATCGACAACAGGAAAATCTTCAACGCTAATCGTTTCTATAGCAGGCATTACACCTTGAGGTACAAGCCCTTGTTCATGAGTAGCCTCGCGCAATAAGCCATAAGCTACCTCTTCGACAGCTTGAGCTGAACGCAAAGAGCTACCTTTATCTTGAATGCCCAATTCTGGCACCACCATGGTACGACGTTTTGTATCGACGTGAACCGTAATCGCCATTGTATGGTTAGCCACACCAGCACCTATGGCATTAGCCACGGCCGCATCAGGCGGAATATGAACAGGCAATCCTAGTGTATCTCCAATAATCGGCCCCAAGCTAGCAGCTGTACCGCCGACAATAACGAGCTGCGCCGGTACAAATGGATCTGGATGTACGATATCTGCCACTACGTAGATAGGTCGTTTATTTTCCTTCGCCACGACCGTATCAATGCCTTGTTGTACAACGCGGACTGCTGTATCTACGATGCGCTGAGCCATGGTTTTCGCATCAATGGCCGTATCAATCTGTGCAATAGCATCGTACGCCTTCTGTTCATCACCATACTGCGCGTTACCAAGCACAATGAGGGCATCCCCTAATGTAGGGATAGTGCCGCCAAGGGCAACAGACGGGCCGAGCCGTTCAGGGCCAACCATAAGTTTTCCATCTTCATAGCGCACAGCCGATTCACCTCCAATGCCCACCGAGGTAACCGCAAAGGAGCGTACAGCACTTGGATATTCACGGATGGATACGCCTTCTTTTGTCATCAACGGTTTGCCCCGTTTCCACAAGGAAATATCCGTCGTAGTCCCGCCAATATCAAGGGCTACCGTATGAGCTTCTTTAGTACTGCGCAATGCTTCCAAGCCAAGTACTGTTGCGGCCGGTCCGGTAAATACTGTTTCTACAGGAATGGATTCCACCGTATCTATCGGTAGCGAACCGCCGTCAGCTTTCAAAATATATACAGATGCCGTAATATGAAAGGTTTCTAATGCGTGGTAAACAGCGGTCTTAAATTCCTTAAATACAGCGGCTACGGCGCTATTAAAATAGGCGCTGATAGTGCGACGCGGAAAATTAAGATTGCCACTTAGTGCACTGCCTGTAGAAATCGTATGATATGTGTCAGCTAGAGCCTGAGCAACATCAATTTCTTCCTTCGGATTGCGAACGCCAAATTTTGCGGATACAGCAGCCAAATCGGTACCACTCTTGGATTGTACCATGTCCGCTAGTTGGCGAGTTCCCTCTATATCTGTACGTTCCACCACGATGCCGCGATGGTCCGTATACCCTTTAAGATACACAGGTCTTACAGGGAATATATCGTCTACATTGCGTCCTGGCCCCGCTACTACATAGAGATCTACAGGCTGTTCTTTATGCTCCACAATTGTATTTGTCACTACCGTAGTGGATAGCGTTACCTGTTCGATTTGTGCAGGGTCCACACCACTCATCACCGTATCTAAGGCATTCGTTATGCCATGCATGAGATTGTCCTTCGTGGTTCGCCGTTTGGCCGATGAAACGATGGTGCCCCCATCTATAATAACTGCATCCGTAAAGGTGCCTCCTACATCTATGCCTAATAACATATGTCCTCCTTTAAACAGAAAAGAGACCGCCGGAGCAGTCTCTTTTGTTAATCTCTAGACTTACCAGTTCTGCACCGGAAACATCGAGAATTCTTTATTTTGCTGCCGAAACGGAAGCGTAGTTTTTAATGATAACGATTGGTGTCATTTGGCTATCATTACCAAATGGATTATCAATCAACAATTTAGCGATTTTCTTCGCATCAATACCGCGGCTTGTACCGAGAATTGCAGAGCGTTTCAAGTCGTTTACGTCTGCTACAACAGCGCCATAGCAACCTGTGCGTTGAACGATTTTTTCAGCCACCTTATCTGGATCCTTTGGACCAAATACGATGTGTTTATCGAATGGAGGCATTGTACCTGTTACATCATCAGTTAAGGATGCAGCGCGGGCAATTGCATAGAACACGCCTGGTTTGCGGAAGATTTTAGCGATAGCGCCTAAGAAAAAGGCACCTAATACCTTCCACTTACCATCTAAGTTCATAGCAGATTGCATACCATAAATAGATGCCATGGAACCATCTGGATGGATAAAGCGGTTAATCATACGCGCTTGCCAGCACACATTGAGTTCTTCTGGACGTGTAAAGCGACCTTGTGTAATCGCCACAACGGATTCTGCTACGCATACGATGTCTTCTGGTCCAATATTGTGACCACCAAATTCAACGATAGCATCAACGATGTCATCATTATCTGTAAGAATACGTGTAGGAACACATACTAATTCTAATTCTGCCATTGTTATGCCTCCTTAGTGAACCAATGCTGCTTGTACTTCTTCTGCAGTCAAACGAATACGTTGTTTATCGATATGGTAATCGGTACGACCTACGATTTGATAGTAAATGTCGATGTCCATATAAGTGAATCCCTTAATATCTTCACGAATATTGCCATTTCTACCTGTTAAGGTAACGTAAATGCGGATTGTACCACCCTTGCGAGGCTTAATAATAATAGCTTCAAAGTAACCATCGTGGCGTGGACGATCGATATCCATAGCCCAAGCGTCTACTTTCACACCATCAAAATGTTCTTCTGGAAGCAAAGGACGTGGAAATAAATCCATAATCGTACCAAGTTGACGACCTTTATTTACGAATGGCACATCGCAGAACAATGTCATGGAACTCATGTTCATATCTGCCAATTGAAAGCTTGTTTTCCGCTTTGGTAACAAAATAACGCGTTCATTACCTTGTTTTAATACGAATAGACGGAATAATAAATACAAAATAGCTACGATAACTGCAATGGCAACTATCACATTTATTATGTCATAAAACCACATGTGAATTCTCCTTTATAGTGTAATCAATTCCACCGAAAAATCATCAGTATCTAAGAATTGGGCGCCCAAATCAGCCCCTAAAGCAATATCCTTTGTGAAATACAAGGTGCTACGGCCCTTTTCGGTAGATGGATTATGCAGATGATTGCTGTCCATCGTACGGCGTACTAGATCGCTAGTCTCATAAGCAGGGTCGATATATCGGATGCGGTCACCTGATAGCTCCTGCAGGACTGGACTAACAAACGGGAAATGAGTACATCCCAATACGACAACATCGATATCCCGTTCTAGCATGGGTGCTAAGTACTCCTTAGCCGCTTTACGGACCGCATCGTCATGCAAATGGCCTTGTTCTATTAAGCCCGCTAGTTCTGGGCAAGGTTGTTCCCATACAAAAACCTCATGATCGATGTCCATGGCCACATATTTATGAATGTGGCTATTAACGGTTGCCACCGTCGCCATGATACCAATGGTATTACTATTGCTTTCACGAATGGCGGTCTTAACGCCTTGGGATACGCCGATAACCGGCACATTGACGCGACTACGCACCTCATCGAGGGCCACAACAGTGAACGTATTGCAAGCGATAACCATCAATTTTACAGGTACTTGATGTAATGTTTCTGCAATACGACAAGCGATTTCTGTAATCTCCTCAGTTGGACGATTGCCAACGGGATTATTAGCATTATCCCCTATGTAGATGAAGTTTTCATTGGGGAATTGTTCCTGCAGAACTTTCAAAACGGATAGACCACCTACACCTGAGTCAAAAACGCCGATAGGCAGTCGTTGTGTATCTATCTTAGTCATGAGGCATCTCCTCAACAGCATTTAGAATAGGTTGATAAAAACGATCCTCTAATCGTACGATTTTCCCAGACGATTTAGACATAAAGGCATTCTTAGTCTCACCCGTCGCCAACAGAGCACCGTCGCTAGCACGGCGCATGCGGTACTTAAAGACCATTTGGGCACGGGTCATTTTGACTAAATAGGTTTCTATATTAATCGTGTCATCGAACCGAGCCGGTTCCTTATAATCACACGATACATTCATAATTGGAAATACTATATCCTCGTCCATCATATCCCACAATGTGACGCCGATGTGACGAAGGAATTCAATACGCGCCATTTCAAACCACCGAAAATGATTACTGTGGTGAGCAATCCCCATCATATCGGTTTCATAGAAACGGACATTAATTGTCGCTGTATACATTTATTCATCCTTCTTATTACAATACAAATTCAATTGTATATCTATTAACAAAGGGTGTCAAATAAACAAAGGCAGTCCAATCAATAACAATGATTAAACTGCCTTTTTATGTACTTGTTAGTTGCCAAAAGGGAATAGCTTTTTCGCTTGTTCTTCGTGGGATGTTTTGATATAGCGATTGGCGATTTTGAAAGCAATGCCGAGAACTGCTACATCATCTACCCAGCCAAGGCCTGCAATCGTATCAGGGATGATATCGATTGGTAGGATGAGATACCCTAAGGCGCCGGCTAAAATAGCCTTTACATATTTTGGTGTATCTTGATCGCGCAAGCAAAAGAATAACACCACTGCTTTTTGTACAAAGGCAAGTTTTTTACCATATCGAGTGGCGAACGCCAAGAAGCGGGACTCGCTAAAGTACTTGCCATATTTGATAATCTTTAATGGATTCATGCTAATCCTTCTAACTATTTACGGAAACCGTTAATTGTGGATTTTGTTGTTTCTTTTACTGTTTCAACAGCTTGGAATGCAGTATCTTTTGCATTTTCCACAGCTTGTGCAGCCGTAGTTTTTACGTTTTCCACAGCCACTTGAGTAGTTGCTTTCGCTACCTCTACGCCACCTTTAGCCAATTCTTTAGCCGTATCCAATTTTTCTTTTGCACCATCGATTTTTTCTTTTGCCGCATCAGTAACCTTCGCTACTGCTTCTGCTGCATTATCATGCAATTGGTATTTCGTTTCCGTATTCCATTTTTCAATAGCAGGTGCTACTTTTTCAGAATATACTTGTTCTAATTGTTCTTTTGCAAGACCTGTTTCATTGGCAATACCAGCCCATACATCGCGTTGACCTTGAGTGAAAGGAATGCTTGCGGCTGCATCGCGAGCGATTTCGCCAGCAATGGCTTTACCATTTTCATAGAACTCAGCAATCATAGGTTTATAGCGTTCGATGTCGGATGGCATACCATCTTCAATCCAGATATGAGCTACCTTACCAATAGCATAGGTCAAACCAACAGCTACAGGCACGCGTACCGCTTTAAAAGGTACGAGTAAGGAAATAGCAGCCGTAGCAATAGCAGTGCTCAAGCCACCTACTAAACCTACAACAGCACCTGTTTGTAATTCAACATCATATAAATGAGCAATGCGAGTTACCATGTATGTTGCATTTGTGCATAGTGCAACATTGCTGAATTTTGGAGACAAAGCCAATACGGCAGCACGGCCTGCGCCCCAGAAAATAAATTGTTCAACTTGATAATTTAAATCTTGACCACCATCGCTAAGCGGTTCAATTTTAACGCCATTATATTCTGCCATAATCGTTCTCCTTTTTTCCGGATTCCACTTGTGAATGTATGTATCGTTCATTAGTATTATTATACCATTCTCAATGTAGAATTGAAATGAATAATATATATTTTACCCTGTATAAACGGGTTTATTATGACTATAAGTAATAGATAATACTCTATTCACTACCAACTTGTGAGTCCCCCATCAATCGTCCAAGCAGCACCGGTAACAAAAGATGCCTTAGAACTAATTAAAAAGGCTATAACTTCGCCAATTTCGTGAGGTTTTGCAATACGTCCCAATGGATAATGTTGCCCCATCTCCTCTTTTGCTTGCTCCGCATCTTGATGAGATTGAGCGATTTGTTTATCTACAAGGGATGTATCTACATCGCCAGGGCACACGCAGTTAACGCGCACCTCATGGGGTGCCATCTCAAGGGATAGGGATTTTGTAAAGCTTACGATAGCACCTTTTGATGCACCATATACTGAACAGGCTACATTGCCCTGTAGGCCCGCGTCACTGGATACGGTAACAATGCTCCCTTTTACTTGGCGCAAATAGGGTAATGCTGCTTGGCATAGAAATACGGTTCCCTTTACATTCGTGCCAAACATTTCATCAAAAGAAGATTCGGATACATCGGCTAATAGCTCTTCTTCATAATATCCGGCCGCCGTTACAAGTGCCGAAATACTGCCAAAGAAATCTACTGTTTCTTTTACGATGCGCTGGCAATCGCTAACACTGGATACGTCACCTTTCACATAACGCACCTTCGAAGAATAGCGGCGCAATTTCATCTTTGCCCTTTGGCCCGCTTGTTCATCACGGCCATTGATAACGACGCACCAGCCTTCTTGCAATAATAATTTAGCCGTAGCAAATCCGATGCCCGATGTACCGCCGCTGATCAATGCCACTTGAACATCATTTTTATGAGGCATACTCACACCTCCTACAAGGTAGAAATATAATCAAATACTAATTTTAATAACATCACTGTCGTAACAGACAGGAATACAACACGCACTAAGGACGACCCTTTTGCAATCGCTAAATGGGATCCTAAATAGGCCCCAATGACTTGACCGACTGCTGCAGCAAGGCCGTACATATAATTGACGTGGCCTAAATATATGAACACCAACAAGGATGCTAAGTTACTGGTAAAGTTTAAGATTTTAGCATTCGCCGAAGCATGGAGAAAATCAAATCCGGTGAAGATAAAGCCCATAATGAGAAATGTACCTGTACCAGGTCCAATGAAGCCATCATAAATACCGATACCAAGAGCAAAGGCCATGCAGATATAAAGTGCTCGCCCCATTACTTGGGAGGTACGGTTCACTTCGCCCCAATTTTTCTTAAATACTACGAATAGAGTAACGGCCACAAGCAATACAATAATAATCGGTTTTACATAGAGCGGAGGCAATGATACGACCGCCAAGGTACCGAGCATGGAGCCTATAAAGGTAAATGGTAGCAGTTTGCGAACTAATGCGAAATCGACCATATGATTCCGTAGAAACGTAATCGACGCACTACCAGCACCAAAGATGCTAGATAGTTTATTACTGCCTAGAGCCATGCTAGGAGGTAAATTGGTTAGCAACATGGCTGGCACAGAAATCAAGCCACCACCACCTACGATAGAATCAACAAAGCCTGCAAAGGCTCCGGCTACGCCAAGCAATATGAGTATCATCACCTCATAGGGTAATCCGGTAATAGAAATCAGCCAATCCATATACGTCCTCCCTATCTCATGTATCTCATGTATCACAAGTATACTATCATTTTACCATTCGTATCAGTAAAAACAATAGCTACATATATAAAACAACGGTGACCATCGGCCACCGTTGCCTACATCGATATAGATGTAAATATTTTTAACTATTTCGTACCTGCCAATCGATCTAACACTACTGTATAACCATCGGCACCATACACAAGGCATCGTTTCACACGGCTAATCGTCGCTGTACTAGCACCAGTTTCCTCTACAATCGTTTCATAGCTATCGCCAGCGCGTAACATCTTAGCTACTTGAAGTCGTTGCGATAATGCTTTTAATTCATTAACAGTACAAATATCCTCAAAGAATGCATAACATTCTTCCACAGTTTGAAGTTGTAAGATACCTTCAAAGAGCTCGTCATGTTGAGCACTTCTCAATTTTTCATTGACGCTCATAACGCCTCCTATTTTTTATTCATCGCTTTGGATAAGCCATCACCAATCATTTGGATAACTTGAACCATGATGATAAGAATGATGATGGTTGCGAGCATGATATCCCCTTGAAAACGTTGGTATCCATAGCGGATAGCAATATCACCAAGGCCACCGCCACCAATAGCACCAGCCATCGCGGAGTAACCGATTAAGTTAACGATAAGCACTGTCACATTATCGATAATGGTTGGCAATGCTTCTGGCAATAATACCTTGCGGATAATTTGGAATGGGCTTGCCCCCATCGATTGCGCCGCTTCGATAACGCCAAATTGAATATCCTTAATGGATGTTTCTACAAGGCGTGCTAAAAATGGAATCGCTGCCAATGTCAACGGTACACAAGCTGCTGTCGTACCAATAGATGTACCCACAACCATACGCGTAAACGGAATGATGGCAACCATTAAGATGATAAACGGGATGGATCGAGTCGCATTCACAATAGCTCCAAGAATTTTATTAAGCGCTGCATTTTCTAGAATGTGCCCTTTAGATGTAACCACCAATACTACGCCGAGCGGTATACCAATAATCATAGCCATAATCGTAGAGATAACGGTCATTTGCAATGTATCCAAGGTACCGGTTATCAACAATTTAATTACTTGCTCTGACATAACCGATCACCTCGCTTTCAATTGGTAATGTTCTGATATAGTCTAGCCCTTCTTGCGCTTTCATAGGGTCACCATTCAAAATGACGATAAGACGGCCTACGCTAGTGTTTTGAATGTAATCGATACCACCGAATAAGATGCTTACATCGAGATCAAAACGACGTACTAAACCAGCCACAACAGGTTCATCTGTAGCTTGGCCGGTAAACTTCAATTTTACAAGCGGTGATGTACCCGCAATCCAGTCATCATGAAGCTCTAGATGCTCAAGCGCTTCTTGTGGTAGGTTATCGCTTACGACAGAGCCGACGAAATCTTTTGTAGTCGGTTTCTTCGGATTTGTAAATACTTCGAGCGTGCTGCCTTCTTCTAAGATAACACCGCCTTCAATAACAGCTACGCGGTCACAAATTTCACGGATAACCTGCATTTCATGAGTGATGAGCACAATGGTAAGGCCCATACGTTCATTGATGTCCTTCAACAATTCCAAGATGGATTCTGTTGTTTGCGGATCCAACGCAGATGTAGCTTCATCGCACAATAATACCTTTGGATTGGATGCCAAAGCGCGAGCAATGCCAACGCGTTGCTTTTGACCGCCGGATAGTTGCGATGGATAGTTATTCACGCGGTCCGATAAGCCTACGATATCGAGAATCGGAGTGATGCGCTCCTTAATTTCAGCCTTGCTCAAGCCTTGCAATTCCAATGGAAATGCCACATTGTCATAGACCGTGCGCGATGATAAAAGATTAAAATGTTGGAAAATCATGCCAATGTGTTTACGCGCTTTGCGTAGTTCACTGGCACTCAATTTCGTTAAATCTGTGCCGTCTACGATAACAGAGCCCGATGTAGGGGCTTCTAGCATATTGATGCAACGAATCAGTGTAGATTTACCGGCCCCGGATTGACCGATAATGCCATAGATTTGCCCCTTTTCAATGGTGAGGCTAATATCCTTCAGCGCTTCTACACGATTAGCACCTTCGTAGACCTTGCTAATGTGTTCTAATGTAATCAAAATATGTCCTTTCTTTATGAAAGCTCCCCTTACCAGCCACCATAGCTACCATATCGATACCTATAGTATGCTAATTAAGCCAAGCCTTCTTCCATTAATTTTTCTAGACCATGACGTAATTTCATCGTCACTGCACCTGGTTTACCATCAGCTACAGGATTTCTGTCGAGTTTTACAATCGGAATCACACCACCGGTTGTATTGGTAAAGAATAGTTCATCCGCATCATCAACGAAGGCACGGTCAAATTCTTTTTCGATAACCGTGATACCTAATGATGGTGCCACACGAGTGATAACCATTTGACGCGTAATGCCCTTCAAAATATGATTATCTGCTGGATGTGTATAAATAATTCCATCTTTTACGGCAAATACATTGGATGTAGCCCCTTCGGTACAAATGCCATCGCGGAATAACATCGCTGTATAAGCAAATTTCTTTTCCGCCTTTGTTTGCGCCAAAATGTTAGGAACCAAATTCGTAGTTTTAATGTCGACATGACCCCAACGTTCATCAGGCAATGCGATGGCTTTCACACCGGATTCCAACTTGTTCACTGCATCCATATCGAGATTATGAATGGACATGAGCATTTGTGGTTCAAGTTTAGAGCGATCGTACGCATGATGGCGTGGCGCTACACCACGAGAGATTTGTAAGTAAATATAACCTTCTTTGATTTCACTTTGTTCAATCAAGATTTCGTGAAGTTCGGTCAAATCATCTGGCGTCATTTTTACAGGAATATCCATTTCACGCATGGATCGATATAGACGATCTTGGTGATAGGACAATGCAAAACAACGACCTTTTGTAACACGTACAACTTCATATACAGAATCGCCAAATAAGTAACCACGGTCATCAATGCTGATTACCTTTGCACCTGGTTCGACAAATTCACCGTTAAAATATGTTAATTCTTTCATAAGAGCACCTCATTTTCCCTTGTTGTAACTCTAATCAGTATGATTGTATTATAGCACAATCACAGATTAATTTTCACACTTTACATTGTGAAAGTTTTCATTTTAGTCATGAAAAAATCCGCCCTCTACCGATAACTATAAGTTATAGTAGGAGCGGATTCTATTGTAATTAGTTATATACCAAGCTCATAAGACTTGTATAAGTCCATCAGTTGCCAAGGATATATTTTCGAACGGGCTTTGGTAATTGCTTTAACCCTATTGTCGTCAAGTAGGATAATCCTACGGCCATCGCATAGAGTAATACTACATGAGGCACCGTAAACAAAAGATTATACTTGGCCATGATACCGGTCATGATTAATAACCAGAACGGATGTGCCAAATAGATGCCGTATGAAGTATCCCCAATTTGTGACCAGAAGGCCTCCATCGTATTGTTGAGGGGCATCACTTGGAATAGGAATAAGCTAAACAATGTGCCCAATGCCGTATAGAATACACCCATTGGACTCAACTGATGTACCGTATAAATCGCTTCGAGCACCGTATAATGCCATACATCCATGACATAGTAGTAAGCACCCAACATAGATAAAATCGATAAAATGGCACATGTGGCCAATAGGTATCGGTAGCGCCACATATAGTCCTTCACGATTTCATAGCGCTCAGCTACAACAGCACCAAAGAGGAATATCCATACATAATGAATCACCCAATAGTTAAGGCGCATATCAAAAAGATATTTTATAGCTGGAGAGTCGCTAAAATGTTGTGTCACCCAGGCCCCCAATCGATAGGAGGATATAAAATCAACACCTAATTGAATAGCAAATAGGATTACAAGCCAAGGAATGGGCGCTTTCAAAATCCACCGCACCATCACACGCCATAGTGGCATGAGCACATAGAACCACACTAGTATAACCATAAAATATAAGTGGTACATACTGTTACCAAACAAGAGGTTCACGAGTAATGGTCCAGGATGGAGATTTCCAAAATTGTGCGCCGTTATTCCTGTATAGATAAGGTAGAATAGCGACCATACAATATAAGGATAAAGCACCACTTGAAAGCGTCGTTTCATAAAATCCTTGTAGCTAAATGGATCGTTTACCGATGTATGGTAGAACAAACCAAATGCTGACAGGAAGAAAAATGCGGGCACTGCAAAGCGCGATAAAATTTCCAATACGCTAATAAGTTGTAAATTAACGAACGGATTTTGTAATGCATAAGAGCCGACATGAATGCCGATAACACCGAGCATACAGAGACCACGCATATAAGTTATTTCAGGCAAAAACGATCGTTTCATAGGCGATTATTGTTGTGGCACAGGGGCCGGTGTTGGAACAATGCGCGGTGCAGTTGCCACTTGATGTACTACAGGTGTCGAAGTTGCAGCTGGTGCAGCTTGCGTCGTTGTAGTTTGCGCAGCTGGAGCCGCTTGCGATTGACCATTAGCTTGTGCAGTTGCTGCTGCCGCTGCCTCTGCTTGTCTCTTCGCTTCTTCTTCACGTTGCATGCGAATTTCTTTTTGAAGTGGTACTACTGGTTTATCATAAACGGTAATATCCGTTTCAAATAAACGGCCCCATGGGAATGTAGCCTTAACTGTACGTGGGTCCACCTTCAAATAGGTTTCACTGAAATCTTGTACACGTTCTTGTAAATACTCTTCTAATTTTGAATTCAAGTCACCAGAGTAGCGTACATTGTCGGTACGAATGGAATCTTGCATACGGTAAATGTCCTTGCGGATATTCGCTTGGTATGCCCAGTTATCTAAGTATTGTTGAGTCAACATATCACGATGACCTTCTGGAGACATAGATTGTAACAATAAACCTTGCGCAATAGCATAGCCTACCGTATTACTTGCTGTATTCCAACCATTGTAAGCGCCGATTTTATAGAGTAAATCGCGTTTGTATAAAGCGCCTAACAAGGTATTATCGGAACCATTGTTATATGCAATATCAGCAATGCTCACATTTACACCTTCTTGTGTAGCTTGTTGGATGCGATCTACAAAGGCATTCGTGGCTTGAGAAATCATTGGGAAGTTGCCAAATGTTTCAGATTCAGATGTGCTTGTTGAAAGTGGTGTATTAACAGCGAGAAGAACGGTTGGTTTACCCGCAGTTGTCATGGTGCCACCAACGGCTTCTACGTGTTCTGCAATCGTCTTATCAATGGTTTGATCTTCATAGCCTGGCAATGTTTTACCTGCCCCACCTAGTGGATAGATGACAGAAAACGTCGGTTTTTCTGCGCTTTCATCGGTACGAGAACGAGCCATCAATAATAGACCTAATTGGTCTGCCCCAGGGAAGCTACCATATTGTGTACGTGGAATGCCCTTGGAGTATTGATTCAAATAGCGTCCTTCTAATGCGGATTGAGACAATTGAGATGTATCATCGTGACCCAATGCAAAGTATGCAAAGACGCCATTACGCGCTTCATCGATTAGATCTTTGTTTACTTGCATATTTTTTTGACGGCGAGAGAACCAGTCTTGTAAATATTCTACAGGAACCGATGCTTGCAAGCTCATCAATTTTTGCGTTTCTGCTTGTGTCAATGTGCCTGCATCCAATTTATCTTGTAGTGCAGCAATTTGGAATATGGTTGGACCATAATCTGCATAGTAGGATGGTTCTGTGCCACCCCCACTAGCGCGTGGGGAACGCATTACGGTACCAAAGCCATAAATGCGTGTATTTTTATGGTTTGCCTTAAGCGCTTCGATGCGTTTTAAACGATTTTCCAATGTGCTCAAAGGCAAATTATGTTTACGAGAATCCACAAGGCCGCCATAGATTAAGGTATCTGTACTCAATACCATAACATCAGCGCGTCCCGCATTTTGTTCTACCCAATTCCAAATTTGATCGGCTTGCCCCTTGTAGGTTTTACCGGAAATCAAATTTTGTGGTGGTGTTAACACCGTCATCCCCGCAGCCTTTGCAGTATCAACTGTATATTGCAGACTTACTGGGCGATCATCTTGCGGAACATATAACACAGTTTCCGCATCAACTTGAATGGATGTACCCGTAGCAATAGCCGTAACCATTAACGCTACTTTCAACCATTTTTTAGACATAGGTTAAACTCCTTTATCAAGCACGCTTGTGCGTACCATTTCACAACTGTTGTAAGGGATACAATCATAAAAAAATAACTAATATTACAATTATATCACTTAGTCATAATTTGGCAAATATATCGCATAAAACCGATTATTATCTGACACGAGGCAGGCTCCAGTGATATTTTATAGCCAGTAAACGAATGACAAGCACAATGGTGAAAGCCCCATATACGGCTTGCCCTGCCCAATCGCTAATTACCAGTAGGTAATACGCTATACCGCCAATAATACTAGGCAACGCATATACATCTTCTTTCAGTACAGAAGGCACGCGCTGTGCTAACATATCGCGCAGAATACCACCACCTACAGCGGTAATCGTACCAAGCAATACGATAAATATAGGCAAGTCCGGATATAGTGTATACCCTGCAGAGGCACCCGTCACGGTAAAGGATGCTAAGCCAAGAGCATCGGCAAACAAATAACTAGCGCGGCTACGAGGCCCCATCATATTACGATGATAGCGACTGTTATAAATAGCAAATACAATAAAGGTCACTGCGAGAACGACCGTAACGTACACCACATTACGAAGTGAGTTTGGTGGGAAATAGCCTAGCAGTACATCACGAATTACGCCACCACCTATAGCGGTAGCAAGGGCAAGCACAGCCATGCCAAAAATATCCATTTTACGAGACACGCCGACGAGCGCCCCAGAGACGGCAAATGCGATGGTGCCGATCATATCAAACATATACCAAATAATATCCATACTAGCCTCACACAAGCAACTGACACAACGATTAAATCTATTCGCAAAAATGCGATAAAATATGATAGACTCTATGTAAGATATTATACATTAAGAGGTGCGATAATGACAAAAGACCTAATGGATTCAACCGAACTTAATACAATGGACGAGCGCAGTCGTGACGAATACTTTATGAGCCTTGCTATCGAAGAAGGCAAAAAAGCGTATGCCCTTGGCGAAATTCCTATTGGCGCCATTTTGGTCCATGATAACCAGGTCATTTCACGTCATCATAATCGCCGCGAACTAGATCATGATGCAACGGCTCACGCCGAGGTCCTCGTCATCCGTGAAGCCTGTAATAGCCTAAAACGATGGCGGTTGACTGGATGCACCCTGTATGTTACGATAGAGCCGTGTCCTATGTGCGCAGGGGCCATTATTAACAGCCGTATTGATCGCGTTGTATATGGTGCTAGCGACTACAAAGGAGGCGCCGTAGAATCTCTGTTTAATGTGTTATCCCACCCGGGATTGAACCATGAACCACAATTGCAAGCGGGCATCCTCGCGGATGAATGCAGCCAATTGATGAAAGATTTCTTTAAAGAGCGTCGTAAAGCACGGAGGAGTACCCAAGAGGCTGAAGGGTCCGCACTCGAAATGCGGTAGGTCGGGCAACCGGCGCGGGGGTTCAAATCCCTCCTCCTCTGCCATATTTTAACAATTAACTAGCACATAAAAAAGACGGTACTTGGGGTACCGTCTTTTTTCTTTTGCGTTAAGCAATCCAAATACTCATTGCCTTAGTCACTTATTATATTACATCCTGCTAACGAATGTGTAAAGGCTTCATCTTCTCAATATATGTCGTAATATATCGTACCATTTTATATTTTCGTATACATATAGTATATAATATAAATATATTGTATACTACATCATCAATCAACGAGGTCTACTATGCAAAAGTATTATCCTTATCTCATCACACTGAGTCACATGATTAATGACTCGTGCCAAAGTGTATTACCTGCATTATTGCCGCTGTTTATCTATACGTATGGACTGTCCTTGGAGCAAGCAGGTTTTCTTATCTTAGCGAACACGGCATTATCGTCATTGCTACAGCCATTGCTAGGGTATATTTCAGACAAGCTCAATCAGCCACGCCTCATCGCAGCAGGCACGCTATTATCCGCATGTAGTACGGGGATGATGGGTTTTGTTTCGTCTTATGAAAGTCTCCTTGTATGTGCCACACTAGCTGGTGTGGGCTCTTCCATTTTCCATCCTGAAGGGGCAAAAATTATGAACCGCCTCGGAGGTGGCAAGAAGGGCAAAGCAATGGGAACCTTCGCCATCGGCGGTAGTTCAGGCTTCGCCTTTGGTCCTCTATTTGCTGGTGCTATCGCCTATACAGTAGGCGCACATGGTCTAGCAGCTTTCACCGTAGCCGGTATTATTATATCTACCGTTCTATTCCTGCTCATGCCACGCATCGTAGCACATGCCCAAACTATCGACCAAGCCGTAGCCACCGAAAATCCAACAGTTGCGGCTCAACCACTGAAAAATTATTGGAAATATTTTGGCATATTGTTCATTATCATCCTAAGCCAATCGGTTAATTTCCGCGTTATTAATGCATTTATTCCTGTATTCTGGACTCATGAACTCGGCACGAGTCCCGAACAAGGTAGTTTTGCATTGACCGTATTCTTTAGTATCGGTATCTTTATGACCTATATCGGCGGCTTGTTGGGCGACAAATACGGGCCTATCAAAATCATTAGATTATCTCTGTTGATTTGGTTGCCATCTATGTTCCTATTAACACAAGTTCCTGAGTTCTCCGGAGCTATTATGATGCCATTAGCCTATCTAATTCTGCTCATGATTGGTGCTGCAAAGGCCATCAGTTACAGTCCTGTTATCGTACTGGGCCAAACATATCTGGCTAAGAGCATCGGATTTGCATCGGGTATCACACTTGGTGTAAGCCAAACAATCGGCGGAATCATCGCACCGGTTGTAGGAAATTTAGCAGATACCTATTCCCTACCAGCAGCCATGATGACACTGGTTCCATTCCTTATTGTGGGACTGGGCGCATCGTTGCTACTAAAGGATCCTAAAAAATTACAATAATATTAGCAAAACAGCGTTATGACCAAATCGATCATAACGCTGTTTCCTTATTTCTAGAACAAAATATAGTCCATACATAGAGCCAATTAATGCTTCAACATTTCATTCAAAATGACTACGTCAGTTTCTTTCATACCTTGCGCAACAACGCCGATACTTTTAATTGTATCATCAACGGAGTGGGCTACAAGGCCATCACCCTTTTGATAGCTTTTGTTAAGGCGGGCTTGTTTATAGCCCATGAAAGCACCATCTAAGGAGATAGCAATCTTACCGGCACATGAGGGTTTCGCCCCATCACATACGATACCGGATAGGCTAACAAGACCATTTACGAGTGTATCTTCGATAATAGCTTTGCTATCGCCTTTCAAAAAGGCAATACCCGCTACGCTTACAATACCAGCCGATACAACACCACAGTATGCGGATAGTTTGCCAATACCAGATTTAACGTAAAGCGTTAACAAATTGGCAAATACAAGCGCTCGGTATAATTCCTCATCGGTTTTACCGAGTTCCTCAGCGGTTGTAATGATAGGCATGGATACGGTCAAGCCTTGATTGCCAGAGCCAGAGCAAATAACTACAGGCAATGGGCATCCACTCATGCGTGCATCGGATCCTGCTGCGGCGCGAGCCTTACACTTTGTTTCTAGAGATGGGGTTTCATCATCAAGTAATAACAATCGACCAATATTAGCACCATAATCATTGGACAAACCTTCATTGGAAATGGCCGAATTATATTCTACCTGCTGCTTAATACTAGGTAAAATGCCAGAAATATCTCTCGTTTTTGCAAATTCGTAGATACTATCGAATGTCATCGGACAAGTACTACTTTTAGCCTCTTTAATTTCGTTAATAGTTTCAGAAATCACGTTCCCATCGACGGACACATAGGTAATATTGGTATGTGCATTTTCAATGCGTACAACTGCCGTATGTTCATCGGTTGTGGCCATAATTTCAATGTAGAGATTATCAACGCCTTCAGCGAGTTCTACAGTGCAAAAGTTAGCATCTAATAAGGTACCTAGCCAATTACGATCTTCATCGGTAGCAGATTCTAACACCTCTAGTTCTCGTTCGGGATGGCCTACGATGGCGCCAAGCACGGTAGCTGCTGCTAAGCCTTTGCGGCCCCCAGAATTAGGAATGACAACAGATTTTACGTTCTTAATGATATTGGCACTGCATCGCGCATGAATGTGGTTTGGAAACTCATCCAATACGGATGCGGCCTTGGCTGCTGCATAGGCAAGAGCGATTGGCTCTGTACAGCCAAAGGCAGGTCGCATTTCTTTTTGTAATAATGAAATATAATCCATATTATACTTCCGCGATGATTTCCACTTCTACTGCTACGCCCAATGGAAGATCTTTTACAGCCACGCAAGAACGAGCTGGTTTAGATGTAAAATATTTTGCATATACTTCGTTGAATGGTTTGAAGTCATTGATATCAGCTAAGAAGCATGTTGTTTTGATAACCTTGGAGAAATCGGAACCAGCTTCTGCCAATACCGCTTCAATATTTTTGCATACTTGTTCAGTTTGTGCTTCGATACCGCCTTCAACTACGGAACCTGTAGCAGGGTTAATCGCTACTTGACCAGAAGCGAACAAAAAACCGCCGGCTACTTTAGCTTGGGAATATGGACCTACTGCTGCAGGCGCTTTATCTGTGTGAATTGTTTTCATAATAGGACTCCTTTTTACAATACATACATATATATAAATTATTATACATTGATATCGATGTTTTTCAATATACTTTATTTAATAGATTTGAAAGCATCTGCAAAGATTGGCATAAAATATTGACGTTGTACATCGCTGGTCAATGCCAAGAACAATGTTGGTTTTTGTGGGTTCATTACGAGTGCCGCTTTTGCATAATATGGGAATTTGATACCTTCTGCATCAACTAATACGCGAGAACCTACGGTATATGTTTGATACTTTGTATTATTCATTTTTTCCATTTGTTCTGTATTTTCAACAGTAATAGTAGTAGGCTTTTGGCTTTCACCAACTACACCGATAGCAGCACTATGATTTTTACCAGCACTTACATAGATGGAACCAGGCACGTTCTTATCTGGCAATGTAAATGTTTTAGATTCTTTTGGCAATAGATTATTAACCGTAGTCAACATGAGTTGCTCTGTAATCGGATCTAACTCGCCATTATTGAGTATGGCTAATACAGGAAGAACAGATGCATTAGCCTTAGGGTTATCAAACAATGCATTGGCTGCCGTTTTTAAATCTACGGCCACTAACAAAGCGTCCTTTTGACCTGTTTTATCTTCCCCTTGTAATTGATATACATCATAGGAAACGCCCATATAGTTAAGCGCAGATAATGCTTCTTCATTACTTTGGCGAGTCCGCTTATTTGTAGTCGGTTTCGCATTATCCTTGATAAGCAAATCCTTGATAATGTTTACGGAATCTGTATTAGATGCGGTCGCCACCGTAACAGTATTCGGAACAGCCATAGTTCCTGCTAATGTTTTTACATCCTTTGCGCCTGCAAAACTAGTCACAGCACCAACTAAGCATGCTGCTAATACAAAAGTTTTTAAAGGTTTCATTATTTATTGCCTCCCTTTAGGCTTTTCAACCCATACATGGATTCTAATTGTCCTGACCAGTAGTCTCGGCTCGTATCTTCGGTAGCCAAGATTTGAACTGTAAGTCCATCATTTTGTGGCATTGCATACATAGTTAAGCTACCAGGCAATACAAAGCCATCATATTTTAAGCTACCGCGCACACTCATACCGGCTATAGTACCAAACTTAGATGTATATGGTTTAAATGATATTTCTGTAGCACCCATTGTAAAGTTAGGAATGACTCTCTTAAAAAGATCTACACCTTCTTGAATGCTTTCCTTATTCTTTTGAGACAAAGATGCATCTTGCATAGCACTTTGCTGTATTGTCTTAATCATATCGCGATGCATAGTAGCATTTAAATTTGCTATTTGTGGCTCTAACATCTTTCGATCAAGTGTAACTGTGGCCATTTTCGAAATAAACTTCTCTGCATTAGATTTTGTGTAAGGCTCGCTAACAGATTGTACTTTCACTTGTTTATCGGCCATTGCGGAATTAACGATTTGAGTAGCTGTACGATCTAGATAATTAATAGCCTCTTTATTTACGTTGTATGTAAGTAACCAACCTGTATGATGACCTAGTGTACTATCTCCAGATAATTGATACAAACTATACCCATCTAAGGCAATGCCTTTAAATTCCTCTTTTACCATTGGGTAGGATGTTTTTATGCGGTCATTCATAGATTTTGCAGCTCGTTCATTAGCTGTTTGAAGGGTCTTATTTTGTTCCATCGTTCTGAAAGTAGGATTTGTCGGAATCGCACCTATAGCTGTCGCGTGTACACCATTATTAGTGGTAGCATACTGACCATAGCCTAAATCGATTGTATCAGCACAAGCTACAGCCGCCATGCCTACCGTTAAGCATGTAGCGCAAGCTAGCGTCATTACCTTCTTACTCCACATTTTCATAGTCTCACCTCATGAATATATAAATTAAATTATATAAGTAAGTTTAAATTAAGAATTTTAAATATACATATAATATTATACTATATAATTGTACTAACATGATAGGTACACTAAATTTACATTTCTCCTAATGTACTATACAATACTTAGAGATAAGAAAACGTATTTCTAACAGAAAGGAGTTGGCATTTCGCCACACTAGTATGATACAAGAATTAATTCCTCTCACTAGACCTCGCACATTGGCCGCTGCATTAGGGCCAACCATCTTAGGTGCCGCATTTAGTTATTATGCCTTTGGTGCACTTCACGGCACAGGGCTCGCCATATTCCATACATTTCTTATATTTTTAGCCGTCGTATCGGCTCAAATCATCGCCAATTTATGGAATGAATTGAAAGATTTTAAATCCGGTCTTGATGCGGGGCAAAAAATAGGTAATGCCGGGTCACTTACCCGTGGTGCAGTGACGCCGAAACTCATCTCCACTATGATTAAGGTTCTTATGATTGTACCTATCATCATCGGTCTATACCTTTCAGCCACCATTACATGGTGGTATATTCCAGCCGGTATTATTTGTATTTTAATTAGTTTTTTGTATTCAGGTGGTCCAAAGCCAATTTCTCGCACACCATTTGGGGAAATCTCATCCGGTATCGCCATGGGGTTTGCTATTGTCCTCATTACAGGCTATGCATGGACGCGTGAACTTTCACTGGCATTGCTAATCCCTGCACTACCGGCTACTCTATTAGTTGGATCCATCATGCTCACCAACAATATTCGAGATATTCGAAATGATGAAAAACACGGTCGTCGCACATTACCTATCGTATTAGGCCGCGACTGCGCCATCAGTCTAATGAGCATCACTTATATCTTTAACTTCTTCTGGATTGGAGCCTGGATCTATTTGAAGGTCCTCCCAATCCCAGCATTACTTGCATTAATAGCCATCATCCCAGCATTTAAAACCATCAAAACATTCTATACCCATGTGGACGAAATCCAATTGGATAAAGCCATGGGTACCACTGCTGGTGCCGCCATGTTATACCAATTACTATTAGCTATAGGGCTCATTATAGGTAAGTAAAAAAGAAGATAAGCCATCCTAAATTACGACTTTGGCCCTGCGGAGGCCGAAGGCCGGAGTCAGACCCGGCCGGTGGAGTTATTTAGGATGGCTTATCTTTTACATTTACGTATAATGAGCCCTATAACTTTTAGTTATGGATAACCTCTAATAATACATAGTTGCGGAATAGGAAATAATTTAGTACTATAAGCTTATTGAATTACATTTAATTTTCTCGAAAAGGAGAGTGTTTGTATGAACAAATTTTTAGCATTAGCGGCTACTGTCGTTCTCGGTGGTGCGCTATTAATCGCAGGTTGCGGCAGCGATAATAACAAAGCGACTAACAGCGGTGACAAACAAGTATTAAAAATTGGTGCTACTGCAGTACCACATGCGGAAATCTTAGAACAAGTAAAACCAATCTTAGCAAAAGATAACATCGATTTACAAATCACAGAATTCACTGATTACAACACACCAAATCTAGCATTGGGTGATAAAGAAATCGATGCTAACTTCTTCCAACATGTACCATACATGGACGAATTTGCAAAAGCACATAACCTTCCTCTAGTATCTGCTGGTGGCGTTCATCTTGAACCAATGGGCTTATATTCCCGTCAAATCAAAGATTTAAAAGACCTTCCTAATGGTGCAAAAATCGCTATCCCTAATGACCCTACAAATGGTGGTCGTGCATTATTGTTATTACAAAAAGCTGGTCTTATCACATTGAAAGACTCCAATAATATCTTATCCACTGTACAAGATATCGCTTCTAACCCTAATGGTTACCAATTCGTAGAATTAGAAGCAGCGCAAGTACCTCGTTCTATCGACGATGTTGCACTAGCAGCTATCAACACTAACTTTGCATTGAATGCAGGTCTTAACCCTGGTAAAGATGCATTGTTCATCGAATCTAATGATTCCCCTTACGTAAACATCGTAACTGTTCTTAAAGGCAATGAAAACGACCCTCGCATCAAGAAATTGATGGAAGCTCTTCATAGCCCTGAAATCAAAAAATTCATTCAAGATAAATACCAAGGTGCAATTGTTCCTGCATTCTAATGGTTACTATCTTACACTAAAAGGCTGGAGCCACGCGCTCCAGCTTTTTTTATACTGCATTCTATTTACCAATTACATCGCATTCAGAAAAACTAAATGGTAATAGTTCCTCCATAGTTACTATTTTTATATTCCCCATTAGGTTTCCCATTATAATGAGGGGAATCTTAAATTCAGCTACTACCTGACGACATGCACCACATGGCGCACAAGGTCCTTCCGTATCTGCGACTACGGCAAGGGCCTTAAATGTTACATGACCTTCGGATACGGCTTTGAAAACGGCCGTTCGTTCGGCACAGTTTGTGAGACCATAGGAAGCATTTTCTATATTGCATCCTTCATAAATGGTACCATCTTCACATAATAAAGCAGCGCCAACAGCGAAATGTGAATACGGACAATAAGAGTTTTCACGAGCTTTTATGGCGCGATTCATAAGGTTTTGAATTTCTGATTCTGTCATACAGGGCTCCTTATTCCACAATATCAAGAATGGTATCCACTACATTTGGCATTTCTTCGCCAATCGTAATCGCCTCTATATAGATCTTAGCCGCATTAGCAAGTAAGCTTTCATCAGAGGCATACAAGGTCGCTATACTTTCACCTTCAGTAATGGCATCACCAGTTTTTTTGTGCATGATAATCCCTGCGCTATAATCAATAGGGCCATCTTTTACAGTGCGACCAGCACCAAGCATGACAGATGCTATACCACATTGTTCGGTATTCATATGGGTAATGTAACCAGCCTTAGGCGCTATTACATCATATGTACATCGGCCGATAGCCAGTAGGCTTTCATCATCAATCACAGAGCTATCCCCACCTTGAGCGTCAATCATGAGACGTAGACGTTCAAGAGCGGCACCAGAATCAAGGGCTTCTCTCACACGAGTGAGTGCGGTTTCATAGTCGCAGATATGACTTAAAACGAGCATATGAGCAGCCATGATAATACATTCATGGGTCAAGTCCTCAGGGCCATGCCCCTTTAATGTATCAATGACCTCACGTATTTCTAAGGCATTGCCTATGGCATGACCAAGGGGACGATCCATATCCGTCAAAACAGCCTTAACGGAACGACCGTTTTCACGTCCAATATCTACCATAGCCTTAGCCAAGGCACGGGCCTCTTCAATGGTTTTCATAAAAGCCCCACTGCCCACCTTTACATCTAGAAGAATGGCTTGTGCACCAGATGCCAATTTCTTGCTCATCACGGAGGACGCAATAAGAGGAATACTGTCCACTGTTCCCGTTACATCGCGTAAAGCGTAAAGTTTTTTATCGGCTGGGGCCAAGCCTTCTGATTGTCCGATAACGGCAAGGCCTATTCTATTCACTTGGGCGATAAAATCTTCTTGGCTTAAGGATACTTTTAAATGAGGAATCGATTCCATCTTATCGATAGTGCCACCAGTATGTCCAAGACCTCTGCCAGACATTTTTGCTACCTTGCCACCACAAGCAGCCACCAGAGGAGCGATGATAAGTGTCGTCTTATCCCCTACACCGCCCGTACTATGTTTATCTACAGTGATGCCATCAATAGATGATAAATCCACCATCTGCCCAGACTGAGCCATCGAGAGTGTCAACGTACCGAGTTCACGAGCATTCATACCATTAAATACGATGGTCATCAATAGAGCACTCACTTGATAATCAGGAATAGTACCATTTACATAGCCCCCTATGACAAAGCGAATTTCCTCATCTGTTAGTGCTAAATTCGCTCTTTTTTTCAAAATAATATCATACATGCGCATAGTTACACCGCCATTCTAAGAAACCACCTAAGCACTGCCTAGGTGGTTTTTCTTTATACTTCTTCGTCCAAATGATCTTTTAGGAGCTCTACGGCCGCACTTGCCCCAATACGGGTACAGCCTTCAGCAATATAGGCCTTCATATCCGAAATAGAACGAATACCTCCGGCTGCCTTAATCTGTACATTAGGACCAATGTGCTTCTTAAATAGCTGTACATCTTCCAATGTAGCGCCACCACTACCAAATCCAGTTGAGGTCTTGATAAAATCTGCGCCACCTTCCGTTACACAACGGCATAGTTCTATCTTTTCTTCATTCGTTAAGAAACAGGCCTCGATAATAACCTTTAAAATGTTATCACCGCATACGGATTTTAAAGCCTTGATTTCCTCTGTTATAGCATGAAAATCGCCCTGTTTAGCATCACCTAAGTTGATGACCATATCCACTTCTGATGCACCTTCTGCAATAGCTTGTTTCGCTTCTGTTACCTTGGATTCTGTCGTTTGATAGCCTAGAGGAAATCCGATAACGGTACAAACATTCAAATCGGGATATGCATTATGAGCGGATGCTACAAAATCGGGTGGAATGCAAACTGATGCCGTATGATAGGCCAATGCCTCTTCACAAATCACCTTAATTTCATCCCATGTAGCAATGGGTCTTAACAATGTATGATCCACATAGGTTAATAGTTCTTTACCTAACATGACTACCTCCAAAACAATCTATTATTCTATCAGGATGAGTTATCATCGTAACCAAGCACGTCTTTAGAAAAAGGACATCTGCTCTGGTTCTGGTTTCTTATGCAATTCTGCTTGTGCCGCTTTATTTTTTTCATCGATGAATGGTTCAAGAGGTACGCCTGTTTTTGAAAGTAGTTCAGGTAGTGAGTTCGCCCCTTTCAAGCGAGCTGCCTCAATGGCAACCTTAGCACAAGTTTCAGCATCATCTAAAGCATAGTGATGCTTAAATTCTACGCCTAAGTACGCTGCCATTGTGTTCAATTTGTGATTTACCAAATCGGGCCATACGGCACGAGAAATTTTTACAGTACACGCATAATCAAGTTCTGGCCAAGGAATTTTATAGTAATCAAGAGTGGCTCGCAATACATTCATATCGAATTTTGCATTATGGGCAATCATGATTTTTCCCTTCAAATGATTTTCATAGATAGCCGGCCATAACTGATCAAATGTCTTTTCATGCAACACTTCTTTAGGCTCAATTCCATGAATTTCAATGCATTCTGGGTCAAAAGACATAAACGGTGGTTTAATAAGACTATACGCTTTTTTGGTAATCTGCCCATTTTCAACGGTAATAACCGCTAAGGAACAGGCGCTATTTTTATATTTATTAGCTGTTTCAAAATCCAATGCTACAAAATCTAACATGGTAATCCTTTCTTAGCTATTAACAACATAGTATATACATAAGTCCGATATACATATATCAACTCGTATTAGGAATCATCTTCACTTCTCTATTATTATATCATGAACGCGAAGAAAATCGATGTACAAAAGCAGTTCTTAAGCTGACTTTCACAACGGATTTTCATTGACAGGACGCCCTATTCTATGTGAAAATTATTTAGATATATAAGTACTATGGAGGTTATAACATGGCAGATGACAGATTAATCGTCGCCCTCGACGTATCCACAATGGATGCGATGAAATCTATCGTGTCCTCACTCGGGGATTCCGTTAGTTTCTACAAGGTGGGCATGGAATTATTCTACGCCGAAGGTGACCAAACGGTTCGCTACTTGCAAGAGCACGGCAAACATGTATTTCTCGATTTGAAATTACATGATATTCCTAATACGGTGGCCCATGGCGTATCTTCCCTTACTCGTTTAGGCGCCAATTTAATTACCATTCACGGTCAAGGTGGCCCTATAATGATGAAAGCTGCCGCTGAGGCTGCTCGTGAAAGCGCTGAAAAACTAGGCATCGAACGTCCAAAACTATTAGCGATTACCGTTTTAACGAGCTTTGATGACGAATCTTGGACATCTATTGGCGGTCAATTACCAATTGCAGACCAGGTCATTCGCCTTGCTAAATTAGCAAAAGAATCCGGTATGGACGGTGTTGTATGTTCCGCTTTAGAAGCTAAGATGATTCGCGAAGCCTGTGGATCAGATTTCCTTATCGTTACACCAGGTATTCGCCCATCCTTTGCAGCTACAAACGACCAAAAGCGCATTGCTACACCATCGAGTGCATTACAGGATGGTGCATCTCGCCTTGTTATTGGCCGACCTATTACGCAGGCTGAACATCCACAAGAGGCGGTACGTTTAATTATTGAAGAAATGGAGAGTGTATCCAAATGATGTCAGAACAAGAAGTAAAACAATTACTTATCGATACTCAAGCAATTTTAGAAGGGCATTTCTTATTGACTTCCGGTCTACATAGCCCTATGTACGTTGAAAAATTCAACGTGTTACAACATCCAAAGTACACTGAAACATTGTGCAAAGAATTGGCTGAACGTTTCCGCGATCAAAACGTAGAACTCGTTATCGGACCTATGACTGGTGGTATCTTATTAGCTCATGAAGTCGGTAAAGAATTAGGCACACGCGCTATCTTTACAGAACGTGAAAAAGGCGTTATGACATTGCGTCGTGGATTCAAAATCGAACCGGGTACACGCGTACTTATCGTAGAAGACATCGTAACTACAGGCGGTTCCGTACAAGAAGTTGTTAACGTAGTTAACCAATCTGGCGGCGAAATCGTAGGCGTAGGTCTTCTCGTTAACCGTTCTGGCGGCAAAGCTGAATTCGGTGTACCAAAAGAAAAAGTACAAGCATTACTTAACCTTGAAGTGCCAACATACAAACCAGAAGAATGCCCTCTATGCAAAGAAGGCGTAGCTATGACAGAACGCGGTTCTAAACACATTAAATAATCATTTTCATGAATGCCCTACACGATATATGTAGGGCATTTTTTATCTCTATATACACAAAAGGCGTTCCCCTAAAAGGAACGCCTTTTGCGTGTATGTATTACTAATTATTAATTAGACAAGGATTGCCCTAATGTAACTTGAGTACTTTTCATTTTCCCATTATGAGTATAAGATACTAAAATAGTATCGCCAGGACTCTTGGCGTCAATTTGCTCTTTTAATTCCATTAATGTAGTTACATCCTTACCATCGATTTGAGCAATCGTATCACCTTCTGCAATACCAGCTTGAGCCACAGGACCGGTAGGATCCAATTGTACAATAAGAAGGCCTTCACCTTCATAACTTACATTATTGCGAGCCGCTGTTTGACGATCTACAGCCCATACGCCTAAATATGGGCGAATGACCTTACCGTTTTTTATGATAGAGTCAATAATAGGCTTTGCAGAATTAATAGGAATGGCAAAACCCATTCCTTCTACACCTTCTTTAGAAATTTTAGAGCTATTAATGCCAATTAGCTCACCATCAGCATTGAGCAATGCACCACCAGAGTTTCCTGGGTTGATAGCTGCATCAGTTTGAATCAACGGGAACCGTTGTCCTTGATCATCAATGGTACGAGCTAACGCACTAATTACACCAGATGTAACAGAACCTTTAAATTCAAGGCCTAATGGATTACCAATGGCAATTGCTGGTTCACCTACCTGTAAAGAATCGGAGTCACCTATAGCAACAGGTTGAATATTTTTAGGTGGATCTATCTTTACGACAGCTAAATCAGATTGTTCATCAGTGCCCATAACAGTACCTTTAACAGTACTACCATCGGATAATGAAACCGTAACCTCTCCATTTCTGGCACCAGATACAACGTGATTATTTGTTACAATATGACCTTCAGTATCGATTAAAACGCCGGAACCAACGCCTTCACCAGCATAAATAGTACGATTAAAAATATCTTTTTGAAATACTTGTGTTGTGATACCTACTACTGCAGGACCTGATTTTTTAGTGGCTTGTACCACATAGGTATTCCGAGCTCCAGTTAATGGTTTTGTTTCTTTAGTTTGGTTTGTTACAACACTTTGTTGCGTACCTGCCGGTGTGCCGAAAAAATAATAGCCTCCTCCTACACCTACGCAGAGTGCAATAGCACATGCTATGATCTGTTTCTTATATTGTTTTATATTCATATACTGTCTCCTATTTTAATTGTATGCAATTAATGCACACTTATTATATGGCTTATTTCGTAGATTTGCAATATAACAATTTCTACCATTCCTAAATTATGTGTAAAAATCTAGGAAAACAAAAGAGGCATTCATTAGCATTAACTAATGAATACCTCTTTTGCATATAGTTTGAGAGTGTAAGGACTGTGAGAGAGAGTTATATATGAAGACGGAAAAGTTGAGAGAGAACTTATTAAGAGAGAGAAGTTAAGTGTATCTTTTCCGTATATCTTCATAATAATCCTTACAATTATAGTATACACAAAATCTCTAAAAAATAAAGCGTAGTATATAAATAATATATAAAACATCGATTATTTCTCTATAAGATAAACCCTAAAAACACTTATAACGTCAACAGATCACCAATCAATGAACTAAAAGTGAATTTAGTTGTGCTTATTATACAAACTTGTAACCTACACCCCAAACAGTGATGATATGTTTGCTGTCAGATGGATTTTCTTCGATTTCTTCACGCAAACGATTAATATGAACAGCTACAGTTGCATAATCACCGTAGGAATCTAATCCCCATACACGGGAATATAATTCTTCTTTAGAAAATACGATATCGCGGTTACGCATAAGAAATTCTAATAGTTGGAACTCTTTTTTCTTAAGATGAACCTCTTTGTCATTTACCCAAACCTTCATCATCTTAGGATCAAGGCGAATATCTCCAGATTGAATAGCATTTGTATCAACAACATCTTTTTCAGTAAGTCGTTTATATTGTGCTAACATAGCTTTAATTTTTGCAATCAATACAGATGGTGAGAATGGTTTTTCGATATAATCATCGGCACCTACACCAAGACCACGAATTTTATCGATATCATCAAGACGAGCTGTTACCATTACGATTGGTACGCGCACTTTATCACGAATGGCGCGACATACTTCAAAACCGTCCATTTCTGGCAACATGACGTCCAAAATGATTAAATCTACTGGCGTATTTAAAGCAGCTTCAATACCATCAGTACCATTATTCATAACAGTTACGTCATAACCAGCAACCATCAAATAATCACGCTCAATATTAGCAATATCAATATCGTCTTCAATTATTAGAATATGTTCACTCATGATTTTCTCCTTTTTTCGGGAACTCTAAAATAATCCTAAGTCCATGTGGTCTAATATTTTCTATCACTACACGACCTTCGAAAATTTCCATAATACGTCTAATAATCGAAAGACCAAGTCCACTCCCCTCCTGTGGATTAGTGCGGGACGAATCAACTCGATAAAACGGACGCATAAGTCGGTCAAGCGACTCTGGCGGAACCCCAGGGCCATCATCACTTACCACACAGTACACATGACTTTCATCTTCGGTGACATCAATAACACTATGTCCTATATCTGCCATCTTATATTTTGCACTATTATTTAAAATATTTTGCAAAACCCGCTGTAATAACTGCGGATTCGCCATAATAGTAGCATCCTTAACTGTAATACGTTGGCTCAGTTCAAGACCTCTAGACTTATAATGTTCTATATGATCTTCTACAAAACCTTGTACGTATTTCCCTAATTCTATTTCCTCCGATGGTCTAGATTCCTTTTTATAGTTCAATGTTGTAATAAGGAACAATTCCTCCAACATAGAATCTAAATCATTGGCGCGCTTCAAAATGATTCCCATATAGCGCTTTTGTTGCTCTTCGGTTGGTGCGATACCATCCCGAACGCCTTCTGCATAGGCCTTAATTGCAGTTAATGGAGTACGGATATCGTGAGAGATACCTGCAAGCAATTCTTTTTGTTGCTCCTGCTCCATTTCGATTTGGTAATTAGCAGCTCGTAATGATTCCGTCATATTGCGGACATGAATCATAATAAACTTCGTCACAAATCGGTTGATAGCAAAAAACGTAACTATAAATAAAAGTAATGCAACAATGCTAATGTAGAACGAAACGGTTTCCATCAAGCTATCACTACCATGCACAGCTCGTTTAATAGCTATGTGATATAGATACGCATGACGTCCTTCATTCTTACGCATTTCGTACACAAAGGTATGATTTGACTGATAGACAATCCCTTGTAACTCAGGGTTTACATCAATCAAGCCAACGATAGCAGATTCATTATAAATCTGTTGTGTACCGTAAGAATATAGAACCTTTCCCTGATCGAGAATTTCTACATACACCTCATTAGGGTCTAACAAACTATAGCTTGGTTTAACAAGAGAATCCATTAAACCATTGTCTATACCATAAAAGGTAATAGTCTCAGCCACACGGCTAACACTTTTAAACTGTTGTTCTTGCTCGATACGCAAATAGTATCCGGCATTCGCTAAAATGCGTAGTCCTGAAAAATATAACAAAAATAGAATAATTGCAATTAATATAGGAACTACAAATAGAACAACATTGGATATCCAAATTCTAATTTGTAAATTCACAGGATTACCTCAATATCATAATTAGTAGATACTCCTTATAGTGTACGCTATTTTACTCATGATTAGCAAGAGAAAATATAAAATTCGTATAAACATAAAAACAGCCCTACCTAAAAGGTAGAGCTGTTAATATTAAGATTAACGACGGTTAGCTTCGAAGAAGTTAATTGCAACTTCTGGGAACATAGCGTATGTTAATACGTCTTCTTCAGTGATGTTTTTGTAACCTTTAGAGTTCAAGTCTTCAGTGTAGCCTGCCAATTCAGGTTCGATAAGATCTGCTGGACGGCAAGTGATAGGTTCTTCATCACCGATGATAGTGTGACGAATTTCGTCAGAAATTTTACCAGGCAATGCACCATATTTACCGCGTACAAGGTCTTTAACTTCGTTAGGAACCATTTTATAACGGTCGCCCATCATAACGTTCATCATAGCCATTGTACCAACGATTTGGGATGTTGGAGTTACCAATGGAGGGTAACCCAAGTCTTCACGAACGCGTGGCATTTCATCCATAACGTCGAAGAAGCGATCGCCCATACCCATTTCGTTCAATTGGTTTTGAGTATTGGACAACATACCGCCAGGAATTTGGTAACGACGAACTGCTGGGATTACATCACTAGCTGGTTTCAAGTTGAATTCTTCAGCGATTTGTTGTTTTACTTTACGGAAGTGGTCAACTAATGGAATGTATTTATCAAGGTCAAGACCAAGATCCCATTCAGTACCTTTGAACATTTCAATCATAGTTTCAGTAGCTGGTTGGCTAGTTGCATGAGCGAATGGAGAGATAGCAGTATCGATGATATCTACGCCAGCTTTAGCAGCTTCCCAGTATGTAGTGCTTGCAAGACCGCAAGTGAAATGGCTGTGCAAGTCGATTGGCAATTCGCCAAAACGTTTTTTGAATGTGGAAACCAAATCATATGCATCAGCAGGTCCTAACAAACCGGACATATCTTTGATACATAAGGAATCTGTACCCATTTCTACCAATGTTTCAGCTACTTTCAAGAAGCTTTCAGTTGTATGAACTGGGGAGATTGTGTATACCATAGCGGATTGAACGTGTGCACCTGCTTTTTTGGAGTACTTAATAGCAGCTTCCATGTTACGAGGGTCATTCAATGCGTCGAAGATACGGATACGATCAATACCATTTTTTACAGCTGCATTACAGAATGCTTCTACTACATCATCAGAGTAGTGTTTGTAGCCCAACAAGTTTTGGCCACGAAGTAACATTTGTAGTGGAGTGTTTTTCAAATTGGATTTCAATTTACGAAGGCGTTCCCATGGATCTTCATTCAAGAAACGAAGACAGCTGTCATAAGTAGCGCCGCCCCAACATTCAAGAGCTTCATAACCAATTTCATCTAAAAGGCCAAGCACTGGTTCCATTTGTTCGTAACGCATGCGTGTTGCCAAAATAGATTGATGACCGTCACGAAGAACGGTTTCACAGATTCTTAATTTTTTAGCCATGTTAATCCTCCAATTCGAAATAGTAAGGTGATGTAATTTTATACATACACTCAATGACTATCTCATACCTATTTATCAACAATTCCTATAGTTCCTACTTATGTAGGTAAAATGTGCTAGGAATTATTGGAACATACTTATATTAGACTACTTCTAAAATTCTTTGTCAACAAGTATATTATGCTTATTTATCATCAAAAAGCATGCATCTTTGATATAAAAGTGTAACAAAAATCACCCCAAATGCCTATTATGCTAGATTTTATCTTGCATTTTTAATCATTACCAAATGAGTATGTTAATGAGAATTTAAAAACAAACCAATCATCATATCGTTATAATTTTTATTTATGTACAAAAGCATATCAGTATTTATTGATATAGTATAACGAATTATCTTGATTTGCAAACCCTGTTATCACTTTTTATGATAACCAATAAAGGTAATCTAAAATTCATGAATATACATTTTCTATTTCAAATATACCTGTTTTTACTTTACCTTTTTAGGAGCTGTTTCAAGGACAATATTCTTGCCATCTCGTTTTACTTGGATAGAGAATGCTCCTTCTCCTTCTTTAAAATACTCCATTTTAATATCCAACAGCATCTTACCGATAAGCGTTTCCACCTTTTCAGTTAAAAACTCACGATAAAATGCATCTTGTGTTTGCTTAGGGCTTTGATGAATCACAGGTTTCGCTGCATTGCGTTCCGCCTGCATCATAGTTTCTTCAAAGTTATCATCTCCACCCCATTGCTTCATCATTTCTGCATCGGATAAGCCTTTTTGAATTTTAAACTTTGCCATTATATACTCCTATTCTACTAGTTAGACGACACAACAAAATGCATATTCTAACTAACTTATATATTGTCACTCTTATTTAAGTCTAATTCTTTACACCTAATAATTCAATAATATGTTCCTTCACCATAACGGGATCAATACCAGACATACAGTACGCTTTCTCCTTTGGACATTTTCGTTTACGGCATCCTAAACAATCCATATCATGATTTTGTAACACTTTATAGGTTCCAGTCAGAGGTCCCCACTCTGCGGGGTTTGTAGGGCCAAATAAAGCTATTACAGGGCGTTGTAGAGCTACTGCCATATGTAGTGCACCCGTATCACAGGCCACTACCACATCACATTCACCAAGAAGAGCCGCCATTTCACGTAATGTAGTCTTACCTAATTCATTGTAAACTGGCAACTCCTCTTTCTCTACATGTTGCATCAAATCTTCAAACTCTTGCGCTTCTTTTGGTCCACCAAAGCATATAAAATTACTTCTATAGGACAGGGAATCAATTAGTTGTTGCCACTTTTCATGAGGCCAGGACTTAGTCTGCCATGATGAACCTAAAACTAAACCTATCAACGGTCTATCTTTTTCTGCAAACGCCGTTTCCACTTCGGATTTAGCCCGTTGTTGCTCATCAGCTGTTACAATGAGATCCATTAGATCCATATTCTCAGTCTCAACTGGGATAGTCTCTGTATTTAATGCACCTGGCAGTAATTTAGCTACATCAAGATATTGCTCTATAACATGCTTTGACCGATCCTTCGATTTGTAATTAGTAAATAACCAATTCAGTTCTTTAGTACCACCTAATCCTAGCCGTATAGGCGCACCAGATGCCAATAGTACAAGCCCCGTAATGAGCCTACCTTGTACATCAACAGCTATATCGAAGTGATAAGGCTTTAAACGTTTTCGTAGATCCCACCACATGTTCCACATGGTACGAAGATGTAGTTTCTTTGAATGAGCTTCATATACATCTCGCTCCCAAGGGATTATATGATCTACATAAGGATTATGTTCTAATAGTTCAGCCATACTAGGTGTAACAATCCAATGTAATTTTGCATTCGGATACTGTTGTTTTATCCACCTTGCGGCGGCTGTGGCATGCAGTATATCACCAATATAGCTGAGCCGTACAAACAATATATTCATAGACAACCGCCTTTCTCATGTATTATCGTCACCCGTTAAATCACCATCTCGTATACTTATATACCGATTATAACGAAATATAGATGAGTTCAACTTGAATTATGTCGTATACAACTAAAGAATTTTATAAATAAAGCCTTTATAACCTGCGATTATAAAGGCTTTATATTAATTCTTTTTCTTAGAGCTAGAATCTTTAGATGATTTATCGTTATCTTCTGTTACTTTGGTCGTATCATCACTGCCATTGGCAATAATTTCTTTCACCGCATTCATGGTTACTTCAGACAAGGTAGTCGGATTATTATATTTATAAATAGGTTTAAATCCTACGCCTAATTTACCAGAGTATACAGTTAATACATTATTATCTTCATCGACACGAGCAATATAGATGGTCTTGCTAGTATCTACACCAAGCAAACGGAATCGTCCAGGTGGGTTGATAACACGCCAGCCACCTTCGATACCATTAAACATGAAGATGTCGCCAGTTTTAGCATTATCGTAGAAGAAATTATCTTCATCATAGAATACAGCAATACGACCAATATCCGTAGCTTGCATGTAAACGCGACGCGTATCATAGTTCGCATCAGTTCTATAAATCCGGTATGCACCTTCACGAACTTTCACCTTCATGTACACCACATTTGTCGCTTCGGAATATGCCGCATCAACAATGCGACTTCCCTTTGGTACATCTTCAAGTTCTGTATCTACTTCGTGTTCCGGATCATCTGCATTGAGTCGGGCCATAACAACCTTGTTGTCCGTATACAGGCCCATAATTGCGTAGTTACGATCTGGCATCCAATCAAAATAGCTAATGGAGCGACCTTTCAAACTAACCGTTGTAGGCTTACTTTCACCAGCCTTATAAATCCGAAGCGATTCATCTGTAACAACAGCCATAAATTGATGGTCATAAGATACGTATTTACGACCCTCTTTTACGTCAGGGAAGTTTTTCGTGTCATCCTTAGACGCACCAGAAACGTTAAATTCCGTAGTCGGTGCAAACATATATTGATCAAGGTACAGATACACCCCTCCTTGCAGTAGAATACCTACCGCAAAGGCGCTCAGTACACGCGTAAAAGGTTTCATTGTTCCTCCTATTTCACGATAAACGCCGTAGGAATCATCCGTTCCCCTAACAAATCGGCTGGTTTATTTACAACTTTGCCATTTAAATACAATGTAGAGCTAGAGCCACCATCGAGGTTAGCCGCAATGTATGCGCCCTTTTCATAGAGCACATCTTGTACATCGCGCAAGGTAGCACCCAAGGAATAACCTGGTTGACGGCCGTCGATTACAACGAACAACACAGTACCATCCTTACGTTGACCTATGGCCGTACGAGGACCTACGCCCCAACCGCCATCACCATCGGTGATCATCTTCTTACCATCTACGATAAGAGGCGGCCCAAAGGTAATACCTTCCATAGCTTTCATATCAGCTAATTCAGTTTTATCATAGTTGCCTGCAATGAGGTTACCAGATTTAGAGAAGCCTACAAAATCAACGGATTCATCAGGGCCTACATCCTTACCGATGATATAATCCCCTTCGTGAAGGATAAAGCCATATGGCAAACGCCCTGTACCAGTACCATTAGGATCGTGGAAACCACCACCATTGATAGCCGCTACGGCACCATTCATTTTAGCAATATTACTTGTAGTATCCCCTTTTTCTTGGATATTTGCAGCTGTTGCAACTTGAATGCGACGAGGATCTGGAATTTCAAGCACATACCCTACATAACGGGAAGACTCAATTTTTTCCAATTTTAGGTCTTTATCTTCGCGAGCATTAAATTTAAACAAATCTTGACTCTTTACAACACCTACTGTCCCCAAAATAGATTGCAATTCATCGTTGCTAAATAGCCATGTAATGTATTGAGGATGACGAGATTGTAAGATAGCACCAATTACGGCACGTTTTACATTATTAAATGGTCCAAACAATACCACGAATGGTGATGTGACTGCGGTAAATAAGAACACCATAATGATGAACTTTACCCAATTCTTTTTAAACAATGTATATCTCCTTATAAATCACTGTAATGTTCAGTGCTAATTCGTTCTTCAAAATGCTTGATGTCTACGGCATTACCAACCCAAACGCGTAAAATATTATATGGATTGTCCCCTGTATGAGCCCAACCGGACTTCATAGCCATTGCCATCTTTATACCACTGTCTTTTGTGGCAGCATCTGTATCCTTATTTTTGTCCCCATAGGGATAACAGAACCAATGATTATCTGTAATTCCTAACTTATCGGCTAACGCTTGTTGTGCTTTTTGAATATTTTCCATTTGTGCTGCTTTTGAAAGTTGTCCCATTTCCACATGTTGGAATCCATGATTAGAAATGGTTATGCCATTGTCTTTCATTTCTTTTAGCTGTTCCCATGTAAGTCGTGTTCCTACATCGCCTGGATTAACAAAAACAGTAGCAGCAAAGCCATATTCTTTCATCAATGGATACACGATAGAGTATGTATCAGCATAACCATCATCAAAAGTTAATACCACTGGTTTTTCTGGAACAGCAGCACTATTAACTACGTAATCATATAATTGATCCATCGTCAATGGATGGTACCCATTATCCTTGAGGAACTTCATTTGTTGGCGGAATAAATCCTCACGTATAACCGCATCATTATCTTTATCATCGCCAATCTTGTGATACATAAGCACCGGAATCCCCGACGGATGTACCATCGTTACCCCTTGCGCAGGTGGCGTTTTAGTTTGCGTTTCTGTCGTTTGTTGTGAAAGTAATCCACATCCGGCTAATACTGTAGCCATTACAATTGTGAAAAGCACTACCAATGAAAATCGCTTCATAGGTCCCCCTTTATATAGACACAATTTAATAACTTATATTATATCATTTATAAGGAGAATAGTAAAAATCAACGTACTACGATTTACCACACTCAGGACCATATTGTAATCTACTCAATAATGTTTTAATATTTAAATTATAATACATATCACGTACCCTATACTATGCAACAAAGGATTCACTATGAAAAAACGCCTTACCCTTATACAAATGGACGTCCATGTTAATGACGTAGAATATAACTATAATCGTGTTCAAGAACTACTTACTCAGTCTCTTTCTGAAAGCCCAGATATTATCGTATTACCAGAGACATGGAATACAGGATTTTATCCCTCCAAAGAATTAATCAACATCGCCGATAGAAATGGAGAACGAACAAAATCATTATTAAGTGCATTTGCGAAAGAGCATAACGTAAATATCGTAGGCGGTTCCGTCGCAGTTGCCAAAAATGATGTCGTATTCAATACGTCCTATATCTACAACCGAAAAGGCAAGCTCGTCGGAGAATACTCAAAAATGCATGGATTTAGTCCTGCAAAAGAAGATTACTATTTCGCAGGTGGCACGCATACTACACATTTTGAGTTAGATGGCATTCCTTGTAGCACTGTCATCTGTTACGACATCCGTTTTCCAGAATTAGTGCGTATGGCCGCATTACCAAATACAGAATTGCTATTTGTACCGGCCCAATGGCCTACCATGCGCCTACGACACTGGCAAGTACTCAATGAAGTACGGTCCATCGAAAACCAACTATTTGTATGTGCTGTAAATGGCTGTGGTGCGGTTGGTCGCGTTCAAAGTACGGGCCACTCTGCTGTATATGATCCGTGGGGTACAAATCTATTAGAAATGGATACTAAGGAAAGCATCGCGTCTGTGGAAATTGATTTTGATGTTGTCGAAGACATTCGCAACAAAATCAATATATTTAGAGATCGTAAGCCGGAGCTGTATAATTTATAATCCTATAACAGAAAAGACACATTGCAAATCACTGCAATGTGTCTTTTACATTAGAATTCAATAAGTTTCCACATATCCTCTGGCACTTGTTCTAGAGGTTTATTTTTTGCTATCGCGTCTTTCAAAATATCAATCGTATCTTGAACCTCTTGTTTGTCCTTTGTATTTGGGTCATGAAGGATAACACGATTTAAAGAATCTTCACCAAATTGTTTTAGGTATTCCTTTTCTACTTGATTTAATTCACGACGTAAGTATTTCATTATTATGACCTCTACTTATAAATAAATTTCCGATGACCTACTTCCACCGCTATAATCACACAATTTGTATCACTAATATCAGCAATAACCCTATAATTGCCAATTCTATACCGCCACAGTCCTTGTTTATTACCGGTCAACGATTTACCAGAATATCGTGGATTTTCTACATTATCCAAATGTTTTATTAACCAATTAAAAATATAACGTTGTGTTGATTTATCCAGCTTTGAAAATTGTCGGTCAAACCGTTTACTAAACTCTAGCTTATAAACCATACTTTGCACGCATTTCCGCTACAGAATATGTAACAGGATCCTGTTTATATTCTTTCAGAGCTTCTTGGCCTACTCTAAGATCAAAGTCATTTTCAATTTTTTCTAATAAAGCTTTTTTAAATAGTGTAGACAATGTTTCGTCCATAAATTCCGCATAGGTTTTAAACAGATTTTCTTCTTGTTCATTAAGTCTAACAGAAATAGTTGACATACAAAGCACCTCCTTATGTATTACATTGTAATACATAAGGAGGTGACTGTCTATAACTGTATCTATATTATTTTGTCATGCTTGCTTTTAATGCAGCAATTTCTGCACGAAGCTCTTGTAATTGAGTATCCTGCACGGCATCCTTAGCTTTTAAAGCACTGTTTTCTGCTTGCAAGGATTTAATTTGACTATTCATTTGAGCCTTACTCATAGCATTGCCGGCTCCCACTTTAAGAGATACGCCAGCATTGACCATATTTTCGCCATTTCCTACAGCACCCCCAACACTAATTGTCGTCATGTCATTAGGGCTATAGGAACCACCAATTGCCACTGCTTTTTGACCATTATAGATACCAACACCAGCAGCCACACCGAATTTTGTGCCATCACCACTTACAGGATGTAAGGCTGCTAATGCTGCTGCACCGGCACCAACTTTATTAATGCGAGTATCAAGTTTTGATACTCGTTGGTTAACAGAGGCAATACCTGATTCCACACTACCAACACGTTGGTCTAGTGTATTGATATTACTTTCAATAGTAGCAAAACGATTATTTGTAGTAGTTGTATGTGTAGTTAATGTTTCTGTATTAGCTTGTACCTCTTTACTAAGATTTATAACACTCGTATCAATTGTACCTACCTTAGTTTCAACACTTGTAACACGAGCATCGACCTTTGTCACCTTGGAATCTACGGATTGTACAGATTCTTTTACAGTTTTAACATCAGATGCAACAGTATCTACTTTGTTATCTACCGCTACGACAGAATTTTTCACAGCTCTCACATCACCTGCCGTATCCTTAATAGTTTTTTCAACTGTATCTACACGACTAGTAACATCATCAATTTGTTTGCTATGTTCAGATACAGATTGTTCTACAGTTTGAATGCGTGCATCTGTTTTGTCTGCCCGTTCAGTTAATGTAGACACTTGAGATTGAACAGCATTAATTTTACTTTCTACCGTATTAACACGATTGTCGATATGCGTAATTTGTTGATTAACAACTGTACCGCTATTCTTCATTTCTTTACGTACAGCACCTAATTGCTCTTCTGTAGCAGCACGGCCTTGTGTTGCAAAATCTTGTGTATCTACCGTTGTATTTGTTAAGCCTGTAATCGTAGATTGCCCTTGTTCGCCGTTGATGGAAATATCGCCAGCCGTAATAGATTCCCCAGCGATTACTGTTTCTGTAGCACCAGTAGCACCATTATCTGTAGTTCTGAATACAGTACCAGTTTGTTTTACCTTCACACTGTTAGATTGACCACGACCATTATCTACAGATTGATCAATACCATTTTTGCTCACAATAAGTCGACTATCTTCGGAGCGTACTACGAGACCACCTTGTTTGAACTCTAAGGAGTCTTTTATTGTTGGCACAACTTTTAGGTTTTCCGTACGTACAGAGCCACCATCGATTTCTGTGTAATGCTCACTGCCATATTTAGCATCACTTGTACGTATTTTACCATCTTCAATAACAGTATTTTTCTTAGTACTACCAGCGTAATCTGTACCTGTTACACTAAGGCCATTGCCGGTGAATTCCATTGTTTTAGAATCGCTAAACATACCTTTTTTAGCCGTAGCTTTAACAGTACCCTTGGCACCATCTAATTGAATATTGCTATCTGCTGCTGTATTTGTACCACCAAGATAAACGGCATCATTTAAGTTTACATGATTATCTGCATCAACAGTGATGTTATTCCCACTCTTAGCTTTACTTGCTTCGATAGTATTTGTTAATTCTTCTTTTGTTTTATCTGCAGATTTTTTAAGTTGCTCTTCTGTAGCAGCACGGCCTTGTGTTGCAAAATCTTGTGCATCTACCGTTGTATTTGTTAATCCTGTAATCGTAGATTGATCTTGTTCGCCGTTAATGGAAATATCACCAGCAGCAATAGTTTCACCAGCAATCACTGTTTCTGTAGCACCAGTAGCACCATTGTCAGTAGTTCTGAATACAGTGCCATTTTGTTTTACCTTCACACTGTTAGATTGACCACGACCATTATCTACAGATTGATCAATACCATTTTTGCTCACAATAAGTCGACTATCTTCGGAGCGTACTACGAGACCACCTTGTTTGAACTCTAAGGAGTCTTTTATTGTTGGCACAACTTTTAGGTTTTCCGTACGTACAGAGCCACCATCGATTTCTGTGTAATGCTCACTGCCATATTTAGCATCACTAGTACGTACTTTCCCATCTTCAATAACAGTATTTTTCTTAGTGCTACCAGCGTAATCTGTACCTGTTACACTAAGGCCATTACCGGTGAATTCCATTGTTTTAGAACCGCTAAACATACCTTTTTTAGCCGTAGCTTTAACAGCACCCTCGGCACCATCTAATTGAATATTGCTATCTGTTGCTGTGTTTGTACCACCAAGATAAACGGCATCATTTAAGTTTACATGATTATCTGTATCAACAGTAATGTTATTCCCACTCTTAGCTATGCTTGCTTCAATAGTATTTGTTAATTCTTCTTTTGTTTTATCTGCAGATTTTTTAAGTTGCTCCTCTGTAGCGGCACGACCTTGAGTAGCAAAGTCCGGCGTATCTACCGTTATATTTGTTAAGCCTGTAATCGTAGATTGATCTTGTTCGCCATTGATGGAAATATCGCCAGCGATAATAGTTTCCCCAGCAATCACTGTTTCTGTAGCACCTATTGCACCATTATCTGTAGTTCTGAACACAGTACCATTTTGTTTTACCTTCACACTGTTAGATTGACCACGACCATTATCTACAGATTGATCAATGCCATTTTTGCTCACAATAAGGCGACTATCTTCGGAGCGTACTACAAGACCACCTTGTTTGAACTCTAAGGAGTCTTTTATTGTTGGCACAACTTTTAGATTTTCTGTACGTACAGAGCCACCATCGATTTCTGTGTAATGTTCGCTTGCATATTTAGCATCGCTTGTACGTATTTTACCGTCTTGTATAATTGTGTTTTTCTTAGTGCTACTAGCGTAATCTGTACCTGTTACACTTATACCCTCGCTATTAAAATTAAATTCTTTAGAACCACCGAACATACCTTTTGAAGCAGATGCAGAGATGCTTCCTTCAGTTCCACTAATATTGACATAGTTCGCTGCATCAACAGATGCGATTCCACCGAGTGAAATGAGCACCGCAAGAGTAGATACTGCCACAGTATAACTCTTTAACACACCACCAGATTTACCTGTCCGTTTTGCAATCTCTGATACAACAGTATAGCAACCTTTTTTGACATTAAAAATAACTCGATACACCTTATTCATTTGAAAGTTCCCTCCTAAAGCTCTCACACTATAAGTTGTTATTTCATTTTCACTATCTCTCTTTTATGAAAATGAATATCACCATCAATATATCTATTTATAATTCTAATGTCAATATTTTATTTATTTTTAAGTATATTTATCAGTTAATTAAATATTAGATGAAAATATTTTTATGAGTAAAAAATGAACTATTACCTATATTTAGGCATACAAAAAGACATGTTACTCTTCTCTCGTCTCTCTCGTAACATGTCTTAATTTGTATATAGATCTCTCGAACTATATCATATTATATCTGGCTGAACTCTCTAATCCCTTTTTGACACGCCAGTATGTCTACAATTATTTTATATTTTAAAATAATTTATGTCAACATTTTATTTTTAGTTAATAATTATATTTTATAAGAAGATTAAATCAGCTAATTACAATATTAAACCTATAATTAACCACGCTGACAGAAATAAATAATATAATTTTTCTCAAGGCTCACCGCTGCGCCCAACGCATATGGATGATTCCAATTACCACCAAAATCAAATAAATATATTACATAATCAGCAGGTATTTCTACCGAGTCTTCATTAAAAGACAATCTATGTAAATATTGCTTCTGTAGTTTTCGATTCTCCAACTCTGTATAAATAGGATATTTCTTCTTGCCTAAACCTACCGTATCCGTCGATTTAGGTTTTAATCTATCTCGCTCAGCCTCTACTCTCTTGCGCGTTTCTACATAACGTTTATACTTAGCTTCGCTATCCTCACCATCAATCTTAATCTTATTAAATTCAGCCAGCACTTGATTCTGTAATGCATACATTTCATCAACAGATTTCTCAATAGGATTATCCATTTGATTTTGTACATATTTGCCCATAGGTACTGTTGTATTTTCTACAATAACTATCGATGTAGGCATTAAGGTTTTCAAAGTATCTGCATATTCCATATTTGAATCAACATAGTTTTTTACATATACATTGGATAGATCAGATTTCGAAATGACAACTTTAGAATCTGTCCTTGCCTCATCAATGTAAGGCTTCAATTGATCTGGTGTACCACCAAAAGCCAGTTGTACATATGAACCGCCTTGTAAGAACGGGGGATTACTATGTAGATGAATATTCTTTGCAAAGCTAGGTATTTGTTTGGGAAACCCTGGAATCGTAGCAACTAGCTTATAATCCTTAGGATTATTAACAGGATACTCAATTAACTCTATGGGCTTAAAAAATGCCTCTATTGATTCTTTTATCTCCTCTTTAGTTCTAGCCGTATACAGATCATAGGATTTCCCTTTATTCTTTTCTAGAAAGGCTTTAAATTCTTTATCACTTGCTTTATTCTTATCTGCACGCGTTCTGTAGGATGGAATATTAACTGGATTCGTTAATTTAATCTCTCCGTGTCCATTCTTTCTCATATAAGGACTTACGATACGTAATGGTTTATCTCTACTGCCATATCCATAACCTTGCTTATTTGTTTCTAACGTATTGTAGCGCGTAATTTGTTTGAGTGCCTTTTCATCCCGATCATTATAAAGGGGATCAAAAATTTGATACTCCACCTTCACATCTGACTTTTGTAATTCTACTAATCGTTGTTTAGCTCGTTTCTGACTTTGTGCTTTTAATAACTCAATTTCTTCTGCCGAAAGCATTCTTGGTGTTTTTGAATTACCCATCCCGACTCTTTTAAAAGCACCAGGAATAACCTCAATAAACTCCGATTTTAAAGAATCTTCGGATTTTATATTACTTCTTATTGTAATACTTGACGTCTGACTTTGATTTTCTACTGATACAGCCAAACTAGATTGACAAGACAATGCTAGCGAAAGCATGCATAAGGCAATACTTTTTTTAATCATATCTCTCCCATAAAACTCTACTCATATAGATATAAAAGAAGGACCTACAGTGAACTGTAGGTCCTTATATTTGGTGCGGTTGGAGGGACTTGAACCCTCACGAGCGTACGCTCACCACCCCCTCAAGATGGCGTGTCTGCCATTCCACCACAACCGCGTGGAATACAAAAATGGTGCCTCAGGACAGAATCGAACTGTCGACACACGGATTTTCAGTCCGTTGCTCTACCGACTGAGCTACCGAGGCATGTTTTTTGTAAAAAAAAATGGCGACCCCGATCAGATTTGAACTGACGATCTTCGCCGTGACAGGGCGACATGTTAACCGCTACACCACGGGGCCGCGTATCAACTCTCGTTGACTACTTGTATATATTAACATGACGCACTAGCATAATGCAAGTACTTTTTTCTAATTTTTTGATGGATTTTTCCAAAATATATAGAAATAAGAATTATATATCAAAAATCGTATATAATAGACATTTACATTCAGAATTCGTTAATATACTCCAGATTACACCCAAAATGATAGAAATAAAATTGGCACCTAAATCTCTATAAAGAAAACTAGGTGCCAATACAAATACATGAAATTATTTATTGTAAAATTTCTACAGGTATAGTACTAATTATTTATAAATGATCCCAAGGACCGTCACGCAAGTCTTGTTCCCAATAATACTCAACCTTCATATCACTGCGTTTAACCTTGTCGAATATCTTAGAACGTGCCGAAGTCATCACATTTTCGCTATGCTTACCGCCAAAGTACGCATATTTTGACTTACCTAAAGTATACATAACAGATACATACGGTTCTACTGAGCTAATATTATTTTTACCAATTCCTAAATCTACAGAAATATGCGGCGTCATATTCATTTTAGCGCCTATCTTTAGCCCATGTATGGATTGCCACTTATGTTGATCAATATAGTACATCTCTTCTGGATGTTCTCCTGGCGCTTTTGTTTTCCAATGATATCCTTCCACATAACTAGATAG
>CAKPXN010000004.1 GCA_934202095.1 uncultured Veillonella sp. | reverse complement strand
ATTGTACTACTTACGTAACCTTACTGGTAAAGCTGCTCGTATTCGCGAAAAACGCTAATGTTCTTAAAAGGCTGCCGTTGGCAGCCTTTTATTTTTGCTAAAATATAGATATACATATATTCATATAAGATATATAGAAAGGAGACATTATGGCAGATTCACCTATCGTACATTGGTTCCCTGGGCATATGGCGAAAGCGACGCGCATGATAACGGAGTACATCAAAAAGGTAGACGTTGTTATCGAGTTATTAGATGCGCGTATTCCTCGTTCTAGTGCGAACCCAGTGATCCTAGAGTTAGTTGGTCAAAAACCGCATATTGTACTGTTAAATAAGGTAGATTTAGCAGATCCAAAAGCAACGAAGGAATGGACAGAATTCTTTACGAAACAGGGCATAACTGTATTAGCTATTGATTCTAAATCTGGGAAGGGCAATAAAAAATTAGTATCTACCGTAGAACGTCTCAGTAAACCAATCATTGATCGATGGGTAGCAAAGGGCATTCGGAGCCGCTCTATACGTACCATCATCTTGGGAATTCCTAATGTAGGGAAATCTACATTGATCAATTCCTTGGCCGGCTCTGCAGCAACGCGGACGGCTAACAAGGCAGGTCACACGCGTGGTCAACAATGGGTTAAAATCGGTAAGAATATGGAATTGCTCGATACGCCAGGCGTATTATGGCCTAAATTAGAGGACCAACGAGCTGCTGCACGCCTTGCTATGACAGGTGCTATCTCTGATGATGTGTACGATTTAGAGCACGTAATTAAGCAATTGTTAAACCATCTATTGACGAATACACCTAATATCTTGGTGGAACGTTATAAATTAAAAGAAGAAGAGATGGCTGATGTGGATACAATTCTTGAAAGTATTGGCCGTCGTCGAGGTTGCCTTGTCAGCGGTGGTGTTGTAGACCTTGATAAGGCGCGCCGTATTATTTTGCAAGACTATCGCAATACAAAGCTTGGTACGATTACGCTAGACCAAGTTGATGAAGAGCCTTATTATCCAAAAGATGGTGAGGAAATACATAATGGATAAGGATATATTCGCTAAGTTAAAGGTAGCTGATATTAAGGCCCTTTTTGAAACGGAACAAGCTTTGGAATTTTTACCATTAGCACAAGAGGATACTCGTAGTTCCGTTCAAAAATTGGCGGCTTCTTATATTAAACGTCAAGAAAAAGAGCTAAAAGAACAACAGCGTTTGATGGGCATGTACGACTATGAAGGCATGTTCTACGATGAAGGGCTATATCATGTGGCTGGCGTCGATGAGGTTGGGCGTGGGCCCATTGCAGGCCCTGTTACAGTAGCTGCGGTCATTTTACCGCCTATGACATTAATTCCTGGCCTTAATGATTCTAAAAAGCTAACCGAAGAAAAACGTGAAGCATTGTATGATATCATCATGGAGGAAGCTGTAGCGGTTAGCTGTATTTCTTACGGTCCAGAAAAAATTGATGAGCTCAATATTTATGAGGCTACACGTCAAGCGATGTACGAGGCTATTCGCACCCTTGATGTACCTGCAGAGGCTGTTGTAGCGGATGCGATGAAATTACCTGATTTAACAATTCCTGTTGAATCTATCATTAAGGGCGATAGTAAAAGTGCAAATATTGCAGCAGCATCCATCATTGCAAAGGTTACTCGGGATCGATATATGAAGAGTCTTGATGAAGAGTATCCTGGCTATGGTTTTGGTATCCATAAAGGGTATTATACAGAACTTCATAAAGAAGCGGTGGAGCAACAAGGTGTGACACCATTGCATAGAAAGAGCTTTGAACCGGTTAAATCGATCGTTGGATGGCATCGAGAAGAAAAATAAATATATAACACACTCAATCATGAAATAGAAATGAAAAATCTATAAAAAAGAGGTTCCTATTGGTCACCTAGGTGACTATTAGGAACCTCTTTTCTATTTACATTCATGGTCAGACCGTCTTATGTTGTATATATAAGTATTCGAAAGCATCTATATACATAAGGAGGTAACCATGAATACGATGAATTGTGAACAAAATTGTAACCTATTAGATGCAAAAGCTCTTGGTAATTGGGGAGAAGATATTGCTCGACAGTATATTGAGCAACAAGGATTGAAAATCGTAACGACCAATTACAAGACAAAGGTAGGTGAAATTGATATTATCGCCAAAAATGGGCTGACCTATCATTTTATTGAAATTAAGGCGCGTCGTGGTGTCACCCATGGATTGCCACGGGAGGCTGTTTCAAAACGTAAACAAAAACATATTAAGCAGGCAGCCATGTATTTTATTAGGGATTTGCGTGCCCATAACCGTAAATGGAAGGAACTGTCCTTTGATGTAGTTGAGGTATATGTACATGAGGACCTTAAGGCCACTGTACACTATATGCCTCAGTGTTTCATGTAGGAGGCCCATTATGTATGCAAAGGTCTATGGTGCTACCATAGATGGTTTAGATGGCGTCGTTGTAACAGTAGAGGTGGACATATCCCAAGGACTACCTGTTTTCGACATCGTGGGACTCCCAAATCAAGCTGTAAAAGAATCGAGAGAGCGCGTACGGGCGGCCATTAAAAATAGTGGATTTGATTTTCCTATGCGACGCATTGTTGTCAATTTAGGACCTGCAGAGGTCAGAAAAAGTAGTTCTGGATTAGATTTGCCCATAGCCATAGGCGTATTAGCTGCATCAGGTCAAATCAGATTACGCAAACCTAAACTAACAAAATTATTAAAATCAACACTGTTTATAGGCGAATTATCCTTAGATGGCAGTCTTAAAAAAACACAAGGCATTCTTAGTATGGCTATGAAAGTACTTGATGATAAGCTACTTACAATCTTTACCAGTAGAGATAATGTATCATTACTGCACAATATAGAAGCAATCACATCCTATGGTGCACATACGTTAGAGGATATTGTGAAACTTGTAATGCGACCGGATGAATATAGTATAGACACTGTTGATGAGGATTGTAATGACGCGGTCAACGGCGTCATTGATTACAAGGATGTACAAGGCCAAGAACTAGGAAAACGAGCCATGGTTATTGCTGCTGCAGGTGTTCACCACGTGATGATGATAGGTCCGCCTGGATCTGGTAAGACGATGTTAGCAGAACGATTACCAACCATTTTACCGCCCCTGAGCTGGGAGGAGCGGCTCGAAACGACACGCATTCACGATGTGGCAGGATTGCTCGAAAAGAATACACTGATTGCTAGACGCCCTTTTAGATGTCCTCATCATACAGCAACCTTGGCGAGCATCATAGGGGGCGGTAGTAATGCAAAACCGGGAGAAATTACATTAGCTCATAATGGGGTCCTATTTATTGATGAAGCACCTGAATTTCCGCGCTATGTACTAGATGCGCTACGTCAACCATTAGAGTCACATATGATTACTGTGAATCGATTACAAAATAGTTATGACTATCCAGCAGATTTTATATGTATACTCGCCGCCAATCCATGTCCTTGTGGCTATTATGGGGACTCTCATAAGGAATGTGTTTGTAGCTCTACAGAACTAGAGAGATACCAGCATAAAATATCTGGGCCTATATTGGACCGCATAGATTTATTCATCCTTGTAGAGAGACCTAGTTTTAACGATATGTTACATATTGATTCTAACTCTTTGAGTAGTGCAGATATGAAAGAACTCGTGGGACAAGGTCGCCAGATGCAATTTGAACGGTTCCGAGACCTTCCATTTAAGTCAAATGGTGCCATGCCACATGGCGCTATTCGTGAACTGTGTAATATACGCGATGATTGCTGGGGCTTGTTAGGAGACGTATATGAACGATTTCATTTTACAGGACGCAGCTTTGATCGATTGCTAAAGGTGAGTCGAACCATTGCAGATTTAGATGGTTCCTTATACATAGAAAACGAACATATTTCAGAAGCGATGATGTATCGGCACATTCCATACCATGTGTCGAGGATAGGAGTTCATGATGGAGCAACAGTATGAAAGTAATTTTTACATTGCCGCCATGCAGAGTATTTCTTCACTAGGGGCGGCTACGATACGTGATTTAGTCGAAAAGTTTGGAGGACCTTATGAGGCATGGTGTGCTTTACAAAATCGTAAGAATCTGACGACAATACTAGGCATTCCGTCCACAAAATATAGGCAAATCGAGAAAGAGGCGACTGACGAACGATTACAGACTATTTATAAGGCTCTTAAAAACTGGCATATAGAATATATTACGTACCTTGACGTATTATTCCCTGGGCATTTGCAAGAGATATACAATCCGCCAGCTGTCATATTTGTGAGAGGAAATGTGTCTCTTTTAGATGATGAGACGATGAAAATCGCTATGGTGGGAGCTAGAAAATGTTCCGATTATGGTCGTAATGTGGCACTGCGGATAGGTAAGGAACTAGCTGCGTATAATGTGGCCATTGTCAGCGGCGGTGCACGGGGGATAGACAGTCATAGCCATGAAGGTGCTTTAGCAGCAAAGGGACAAGTAATCGTTGTTATGGGGTGCGGTTTAGATATTGTATATCCGCCGGAGAATAAACGGTTATTTGATGCTGTCCTTAAGAACCATGGTTTATTATTATCAGAATATCCTCCCGGCACACCGCCGTCAGGTGTTCATTTCCCTGCTAGAAATCGCATCATTAGTGGGCTTTCACAAATCATCATCGTAGTAGAGGCCAAAGCGAGCAGTGGGTCTTTGATAACGGCTGATATGGCCGCCAATGAAGGACGTGAAATCTATGTGGTGCCTGGCAGTATTTTAAGCAATGTAGCGGAAGGTAATCACTGGCTCATGCGCCAAGGGGCCAATATATTGACGAAAGCACAAGACATAATCGAGGATTACGAGTTAAAGCCGCGTGTGGTTGATACGCAAGGGTCCGATGTGTTAAGCTTTAAGATGGAATGGGAGGTTGTGTTGAGTACAATTCCTACCGATCAATGTATTAGTGTAGGCGATTTAATCAAGAAAACACACATTCCATTACAACGATTACAAAGCATTTTATTAGACCTTGAAATGAAACATATGATTGAAAAGGTTCATTCTAAGGGCTATATTAACATAATCGGGAGTGATGTACTTGTCCATTAAACGATCTATCGTTATTGGGGAACCGAAAGAACCAAAACAAGAAACAAAAAAGAAAAAGACTACGGTCAAGAAAAAGGTAGCCAAGGAAGCGTTGACACCTGTTGGTATCGTGCGCGACAAATCAATTGTTGCTACATCGATGCCGCCAGAGCAACGGAAACCGCGCGTGTATAATCCGGATGGTAAAATCCTTGTCATCGTGGAATCACCGGCTAAATCTAAGACTATCGAGAAATTTTTAGGACCTAACTATATTGTGAAAGCTAGTATGGGCCATCTTCGGGATTTGCCTAAATCTCAAATGGGTATCGACATTGATCATGATTTTACCCCACGATATAGCAATCTGGTAGCGCGTAAAAAGGTAATTGACGATTTGGTGGCCCATGCTGATGAAAGTAGCGCCGTATTGCTCGCAACTGACCCGGACCGCGAAGGGGAAGCTATTTCTTGGCATTTAGCATACATTCTAAACGTAGATACTACATCTAATTGTCGTATTACGTTCAATGAAATCACGAAAACTGCTGTTGCAGAGGCCTTAGAGCATCCACGTACTGTGGATATGAACATGGTTGATGCTCAGCAAGCCCGTCGTGTATTAGACCGCATTGTAGGGTATAAATTGAGCCCTCTATTATGGAAAAAGGTTTGCAAAGGATTGAGCGCTGGTCGTGTTCAATCTGTAGCTGTGCGTCTCATATGTGAACGAGAACGGGAAATACAAGCCTTTGTGCCTCAAGAATATTGGTCTATTGAGGGTCAATTTAAGACAAAAACTAATGAAGAGTTTACCGCTGAACTAACGCATGTAAAGGGCGATAAACTCGATATTACATCTGAAACAGATGCAGTAGCAATCCAAAAGGCTATTGCGGATCATACGGCTACTGTTACATCGGTTAAGAAAAGTAAACGAAGCCGTAAACCAGCTCCGCCTTTCACCACATCTACATTGCAACAAGATGGTGTTCGTAAGCTCAATTTTGGGGCTAAGCGGACCATGATGATTGCTCAACATTTATATGAAGGTTTGGAAATCGGTTCTTATGGTCACGTAGGTTTAATTACTTATATGCGTACCGACTCTACACGTATATCCAAAGATATGCAAGAACAGGCACGAGACTATATTAAGAGAACCTATGGCGATGACTATTGCCCTGCTAAACCGAATGTATATGGTAAGAAGGAATCCGCTCAAGATGCGCATGAAGCCATTCGTCCTACATCTCTTGAATTGACACCTAAAATGGTAGAACCATTTGTAAATCGCGATGAACTAAAGTTGTATACATTGATTTGGAATCGTTTTATGGCGAGCCAAATGGCACCACAACAAAATGAGTCCACTACCATTGAACTAGATATTGATGATACCTATACATTTAAGGCAACTGGTTCCCGTGTGTTATTCCCTGGATTTAGTGCAGTCTATGAAGATAACAAGAAAGAAGAAACGCCACAATTACCAGCATTGAAGAAATCTGATGTGGTGGAAACGGTACTTATCGACCCAGAACAACATTTTACGCAACCGCCTGCTAGATATTCCGAAGCAAGCCTTATCAAAACATTGGAAGAATTAGGCATTGGTCGCCCAAGTACATATGCGCCAATCTTAGATACTATCGTTAGCCGCAACTATGTAGAAACTAATAATAAACAATTTATACCTACAGAACTCGGTTTTGTAGTAGTAGATTTCTTGGTGGCCTATTTTGAAAAAATCATCAACACTGGGTTTACCGCAGAACTTGAAGAAGAACTTGATGCCATCGCTAATGGTAAGGATACGTATGTGAAGGTATTGACTGATTTCTACAATATATTTAAGCAAGAATTAGATGATGCTAGTGATGTAGATAAAATTCAAATCGCATCCATGGAAAGTGATGAAACCTGTGAGCTTTGTGGTCATCCTATGGTCTATAAATTCGGCCGTTATGGTAAATTCTTAGCATGTTCTAACTTCCCAGAATGCAAGAATACGAAACCTATAACGGTTGGCACCGGTGTTGCTTGTCCTAAATGCGGTGAAGGGGAAATCGTAGAACGAAAATCTAAGCGTGGTCGTATCTTCTATGGTTGTAACCGGTATCCACAATGCGATTTTACATTATGGGATAAGCCGACTCATGAGTTCTGCGATACATGTGGCAGTATCATCGTCGAAAAATCATATAAAAATGGTACGACGAAAAAATTCTGCTCCAATGAAACATGTCCAACTAGACCGCCTAAGAAAACGAGAAAGAAAAAGTCTGATGATTCAGTAAAGAAAGAAGAGGATACAAAGAGTGAGTGAACATAGAGTTACTGTTATAGGGGCTGGCTTAGCTGGCTCTGAAGCAGCCTGGCAACTTGCCAATCGTGGTGTTGCTGTCGATTTATATGAAATGCGTCCTGTAAAGAGTTCTCCTGCTCATCAAACGGATCAATTTGCTGAGCTAGTGTGTAGCAATTCCTTGCGCGCTGGTAATATAGAGAACGCTGTTGGCCTATTAAAGGAAGAAATGCGTCGCTTAGGATCATTAATCATGGAATGTGCAGATGCAACAGCTGTACCTGCTGGTGGTGCCTTAGCGGTTGACCGTCATTTATTCAGTGCTATGGTAACGGATAAGATAAAAAGTCACCCTAATATTACAGTGCATCATGAAGAGGTGACATCTATCCCTACGGAAGGAACGGTTATCTTTGCTTCTGGTCCATTAACATCTGAAACACTAGGCAATGCTATTAGAGAATTAACCGGCAATACTGGATTTTATTTCTATGATGCAGCCGCTCCTATTGTGACCGCAGAGTCTCTTAACTATGATAAGGTATTTGCTGCGTCTCGCTATGATAAAGGCGATGCAGACTATCTTAATTGCCCTATGAATGAAGAAGAGTATAAACACTTCTGGCACGAATTAACCCATGCTGAGGCCGTGCAGCCTAAGGATTTTGAAAAGGAAATCTATTTTGAAGGCTGTATGCCGGTAGAAATCATGGCGTCCCGTGGCGAAGATACATTGCGCTATGGCCCATTAAAACCAGTAGGCTTAGTGGATAAGCGCACCAATGAAGAATCCTATGCAGTTGTGCAATTGCGTAAGGAAAATAAAGAGGGAACCATGTTTAACCTCGTAGGGTTCCAAACTCATTTAAAATGGGGTGAACAAAAACGCGTATTTGGTTTAATCCCTGGCCTTGAAAATGCAGAATTTATTCGGTATGGTGTGATGCATCGTAATACGTATATCAATTCTCCAGAATTGCTCAATCATGCGTTCCAATTACAGTCTAATCATCGACTATTCTTTGCTGGTCAAATGACAGGTGTAGAAGGGTATCTTGAATCCGCCGCATCAGGACTCATGGTAGGGTTACAGGTAAAACGATATCTTGATGATAAGGCATTTATCGACTTCCCTAAAACGACGGCTATCGGATCATTGAGCCATTATATTTCTTCCTATGAAGGATCTAATTTCCAGCCTATGAATGTTAATTTTGGCATTATGGAATCATGGCCTCAACGGATTCGTAAGAAAAAAGAGAAAAATGCTCTTATTGCTAATCGTGCATTAGAAGAACTTGACGCATTAAAGGAACAAGAACAACTGTAAATGATGCTTGTCGCTCATAGACTATCATTAGAATAATTGAATAGATATAAAAAATCCTTCATTCATGGATGTTGTGTATCCATGAATGAAGGATTTTATTATTTACGTTTCTTTTGTTTTTGTGGTGCTTCAGGTACTGTTTCTGCTACGGCTTGTTGTTTTTTATCTAGATAACTAAAGTAGATAAATAAACAGATACCTACAATCATAACAATGAGGCTCGTCATCTGTGCTGATTTAAGTCCCATCGTGAGGTTTACATAATCGCCGCGTAAGAATTCTAAGCAGAATCGCGCTCCGGAATACAGGATAGCGTATAGAACGAATACTTGTCCTTTAGCATGTTTGAACGAGCTAAAGAGTAGTAAGATCACGAAGATTAGAATATCGATTTGGCCTTCCCAAATTTCAGCCGGCCATAATGGCTGATTACCGTAGGTGCGGTATGCAAGGGTACTTTCAGGATAGAGAATACCAAAATTTCCACCCGTAGGATGACCAAAGGCATCGCCGTTAAACAGGTTAGCCATACGCCCAACCGACTGAGCCAAAATGAGGGCTGGCGCAAAAATATCGGCAAAGGCCCAGAACTCGATATTATGTTTTCTTAGATACCAATAACCGGCTAATGTACCGAATACGACGCCTCCTTGAATGGCCATACCACCTTGCCATACGAAAGGAATTTCGAGGAGATGATTGCCATAGTAATGCCAATCGAAGAAAAATACATCCCATAAGCGGGCGCCGATAAGACCTGCTATAGCGACTGTAATGGAGAAATCAACAATGTGCTCGTGCCACCCACGACCGTCTTTTTTGAGTAAGAAATAGGCTACAGAGGCACCGCTAATGATGGCTAGTGCTAACATGACACCGTAGGCCCTAATCGGAAAATCGCCTATGAAAAATAGATATTGATGCATATGAACTCCTTTATGAATAAACGTTCATGCTTTTATAAGCATAGAAATTATAAGTGTCGATATATGTATGATATAATATAGGAATTGTTATGTAAACAAAAGCTAGTCAGCATAAATTATAGGAGACATACATGTTACGTAAATTTGCTATGGTCACAACCTTAGCAGCCGCTGTATTATCTAGTATTTCTGGTAATACAGTACAGGCTGAGGTGTTGGTGCCATTACAACAATATTTAAATACGACCAATCGTAATTATGAGGCCAACCAGTATAAGACATCTTATACAATCTATGTACCACAGCTAGAACTGAATGGTACAACCATTACGATGAATCCTAAAGCCGTTGGAGAGCCGGTTAAATTGCCGATTACCAAACGGGATGGTGCCGAGTATGTTGATGTAGAAAATGCAACACCGTTGATAGGTGTCACCTATACAAAGGATGGCGACCACGTTCAATTGACAGCTGCACCAGAAACGATGCAAGTATTGCAAAATAAACCTGTCCAAGGGCCGCTATCTTGGGCCTTTGATCCATGGCCTAACCAAGATACTCCGTATGCGAAAAAATTGAATGCCAGCGGAGATAACATCATCTCTCCAAGTTGGTTCAAATTGCATAGCCTTGGCTTAGAATCTAGTCCTAATATTAATGTGGACTATGTGAAAGCATACAAGGCTAACGGATATCATGTGTGGCCGCTTATTACCAATCGTTTTGATCCAGACTTTACGAGTGGTATCTTAGCCGATGAAGCAGTATGGAAGAAATACGCTCAAAACCTTATCCAATATGCCTACATTTATGGATTTGACGGATACAATTTTGATTTTGAAAATGTAGATTATTCTGACCGTGATAAATTGACCAAATTCGTAGCCTATTTAGCTGACGAATTACATAAATATAATATTCAATCTTCTGTAGATGTAACGGGATATTCCAATAGTCCAAATTGGTCTCTTGTATATGACCGTAAGTCCTTCGCTAATAGCGTAGATTATGTGGTATTGATGGCTTATGACGAAACTTGGGCCAAGAGTACTACGGCAGGACCGGTTGCAAGTTATCCTTGGGTACGCGAGCATGCTGAGAAGATGTTGCAAGAGGTACCAAGTCATAAGCTTGTACTTGGCATTCCATTCTACACTCGAATTTGGCATGAATCAGGTGGTGTAGCACGGGGTGAAACATTGGCCATTAAAAATGAATCATCTTATTTCACAAATCACGCATCGAATATTATCTGGAATGATACATTAAAATCTTATTATGCAGCTATTCCAACATCTAGTGGTACCGACAAGATTTGGTTTGAAGATAATAAATCCTTAGGGTATAAACTAAATCTTGTGAAAGAATTACAATTAGCCGGCTTTGCTGCATGGCGCAAAGGCTTTGAAGATGATAATACGATTACCATGATTCAAGGCGTTGATTTAGGTAAAGGTGTGCCTAACACAGCACCAGTTGCCGAAGCTCCTAAGCCTGTTGTTGAAAAACCATTAACAAAGGCTGAACGTAAGGCTCTTGAAAAAGCGGCTAAAGAAAAAGCAAAAGCAGAAGCTAAAGCGGCTAAGGAAAAGGCAAAAGCAGAAGCTAAAGCAGCAAAAGAAAAAGAGAAAGCAGCTAAAGAAAAGGCAAAAGCTGATGCTATAGCTGCTAAAGCACGTGCAAAAGCGGATGCTAAAGCTACAAATGAAAAGCAAAAAGCTAACGATGATATAGCATCTATTGTTCCTGCTGTTCAAGTAGTAAAAAAGTAGATAAATTGACGGTTTATGGTACGAAGTAGTACAATAATACTATTGATTAGAATCACACACAGATTTGAGGAGGCACCTACATGAACGAAAAATATGTAGCCCAAGATATTGAGAAAAAGTGGCAAAAGTACTGGGATGAGAACCATACTTTTAAAACTGAATATGACGAAAGTAAAGAGAAATACTATGCATTAGAAATGTTCCCATACCCATCTGGTAATTTGCATATGGGTCATGTGCGTAACTATTCCATCGGCGACGTAGTAGCACGCTTTAAGAAAATGAATGGCTTTAACGTATTGCATCCAATGGGCTGGGATTCCTTTGGTATGCCTGCAGAAAATGCAGCTATCAAACATGGTATTGCACCAAAAACATGGACTCTTGATAATATTGAGAACATGAAAAAGCAACAAAAAGCATTGGGCCTTTCTTATGATTGGGACCGTGAAGTTGCTACATGTAAAGAAGATTACTATAAATGGACACAATGGTTCTTTGAACAGTTCTATAAAAAAGGGTTAGCTTATAAAAAAGAAGCCAAGGTTAACTGGTGTGAAACATGCCACACTGTATTGGCTAACGAACAAGTTATCGATGGTCTTTGCTGGCGTTGTGACAATCCTGTTGAGAAAAAGGATTTATCTCAATGGTTCCTCCGCATCACTGAATATGCAGATCGCTTGTTAGATGACCTCGATACACTCGATGGTTGGCCTCAACGCGTTAAATTGATGCAAAAGAACTGGATTGGTCGCTCTGAAGGTACAGAGTTCTCCTTTGATGTGCCATCCATTAATGAACGCATTTCCGTATATACAACACGTGTTGATACAATTTATGGCGTAAGCTACGTTGTATTGGCTCCAGAACATCCATATGTAGAACGTTTAATCGAAAAAGCACCTAACAAGGCTGATTTAGATGCTTTCATTACGCGTATGCGCAATATGAGCGATATCGACCGTACATCTACAGAAGCACCTAAGGAAGGTATGTTTACTGGTTCTTATGCGGTAAATCCTATGTCTGGCGAACAAGTGCCTATTTGGATTGCTAACTATGTACTTGTAGATTATGGTACCGGTGCTGTTATGGGTTCTCCAGCTCATGACGAACGGGACTGGGAATTTGCTCATAAATATGATTTGCCTATTAAACCTGTTATTTCTCACAATGGTGAAAGCTACAATTTCGATACATGGGAAGAATCTGACCACGAAGATGGTGTATTGATTAATTCCGGCGAATTTGATGGTCAAACATCTGAAGAAGCTCGTAAAAATATTACGGCTGCACTTCACGAACGCGGTATCGGTGAAGGTAAAACTAATTTCCGCCTTCGCGATTGGCTTATCTCTCGCCAACGTTATTGGGGCGTGCCAATTCCTGTTGTATATTGCGACAAATGTGGTGAACAACTCGTACCAGAAGAAGAATTACCTGTACGTCTTCCTGAAGATGTTAAATTCGAATCCGGTGCTGTATCTCCATTAGCAACATCTGAAGCTTTCATGAACGCTACATGCCCTAAATGTGGTGGCCCTGCGCGTCGTGAAACAGATACAATGGATACATTCATCGACTCCTCTTGGTACTTCTTGCGTTACACTGACGCATTGAACGATAAAGCACCATTCGATTCCAAAATTGCTAATTACTGGATGAACGTTGACCAATACATCGGCGGTATTGAACATGCGATTTTGCACTTGTTATACTCTCGTTTCTTTGTGAAAGTTATCCATGATTTAGGCCTCATCGAAGCTAACGAACCATTCCGTGGTCTTTTGACACAAGGTATGGTACTTAAAGAAGGCAGTAAGATGTCTAAATCTAAAGGCAATGTCGTTTCTCCTGAAGAAATCATCAATAAGTACGGTGCCGATACGGCGCGTTTATTCATCTTGTTCGCAGCACCAGTTGACCGCGATCTTGATTGGAGTGACCAAGGTGTTGAAGGTTCGTACCGTTTCTTAGGCCGCGTATGGCGTATTGTGGATGCGTACGACCAAGCTGCTAAGGAAAATCATACAGGTGACCTTACAAAAGATGAAGTAGCATTACGCCGCGAATTACACCGTGTTATCAAAAAGGTTACAGAAGATTTAGATAATAACTTCAACTTTAATACGGCAATCAGTGCGATTATGGAACTTGTTAATGCTATGTATGCTCACAAGGACAAAGCAGAATCCGTAAATGCTGATCTTGCTAATGAGTTAACACATAATCTCGTGTTGTTGTTAGCTCCATTCGTTCCACACATTACAGAAGAATTGTGGCATGAACTTGGCGAAACTGAATCCGTTCACACTATGAACTGGCCTACATACGAAGAATCTGCTCTTGAAGTAGACGAAGTAGAAGTGGTTCTTCAAGTTAATGGTAAGGTTCGTGATAAATTAACTGTTTCTGTGAATATTACGAAAGAAGAATTGGAAGCATTGGCTAAAGAATCCAGCCGTGTTCAAGAATTTACAGAAGGTAAACAAATCGTTAAGGTTATCTACGTACCAGGTAAACTTGTGAATATCGTTGTAAAATAATATTTCTATATATGATTTGTTAATATAATGAAAGCCCCCAACTACATAAGTAGAAGGGGGCTTTTTATCTAGAGAGGTTACTATGGCAAAACGTAGCGATTATATTTCTTGGGATGAATACTTTATGGGCGTTGCTATTTTGGCAGCGCAACGTTCCAAAGATCCAAATACACAAGTGGGTGCCTGTATCGTCAGCAATGATAATAAGATTTTATCCATTGGTTATAATGGCATGCCCTTAAACTGTAGTGATGATGATTTTACGTGGGAACGGGATACAGCGGATGATAACAAATATTTCTATACCGTTCATAGCGAATTAAATGCGATTCTAAACTATCGCGGTGGTTCGCTAGAAGGTTCTAAGATTTATGTAACACTATTCCCTTGTAATGAATGTGCAAAGGCTATCATCCAAAGTGGCATAAAGGCCGTTATCTATCGTGATGATTTATACAAGGATACTAAAGAGGTTAAGGCTTCAAAACGTATGCTAAAGACGGCCGGTGTAGATATTATTGAATATCAATCGACGGGCCGCGTATTGGAAATAACACTATAATAATGAATGGGATAGCACATCCTCCGCAAGCTCCACCGGCCGGGTCTGACTCCGGCCTTCGGCCTCCGCAGGGCCAAAGTCGCTTCGTAGGACATGCTATCCCATTTTATTTAAGCTGTTATACCAATAAGCGGCCGTCGATCATGATGTCTACTTGTTGGCCGTCTTTTGTAATGCCTTTAATATTCATTTTTTCGTGACCAATCATAAAGTCCACATGAGCGAGGGAGTGGTTGAGACCACGTTCTTTGAGTTCCTCTTCAGATAAACCATCGCTATTTTTTAGACAGGTTGGATAGGCTGCACCGATTGCTAAATGGCAGGATGCATTTTCATCAAATAATGTTTCATAGTAAATTCTATTGGATTGGCTAATAGGGCTATAGTGGTCCACGAGGGCTACTTCACCAAGATATTGAGATCCTTCGTCTGTTTCGATGAGTTCTTTAAGAATATCTAACCCTTCTTCAGCTGTGTAATCGATGATTTTACCGTTTTCAAAGGTAAAGGAAAAGTTAGAAATTGGATTGCCTTGGTAGATAAGTGGTTTTGTACTAACTACTTTACCATTTACACCATTCCATTGAGGGGCACAGAATACTTCTTCTGTAGGAATATTAGCATTGAATTTGATGCCCTCTTTGGAGAACTCTTCGCCACCTTGCCAAATATGGTCTTCCGGTAATTCGAGGAGTAAATCTGTGCCATTTTCACAGGTGTATCGCAATGCTTTTAAATCAAGAGTGTTTAATGCTTCGCGACGGTGGCGTAGCTTAGCCATATGATGCGCATATGTTTCTTTTGGTTCTACGTCGTTGAGACGGCATAATTTTAATAATGTAAGCCATAGTTGGTCAATTTTTTCTTCATCAGATCCTTCGTAGCCAAGAAGTTCAGCCCATAGTACTGTTGGTACAGCGGCTACACACCATGTTACGGATGAGTTCATAATGGCTGTATGGTAGAATGACAGAACCTTGTTAAGATTGCGTGAGTTTAGGCTAATGCGCTCTGTAGGGATACCTGCTAACGCCTTTGGATTGGCACTGATAAGTGATAAAAAGGCAGCTTTTTCTTCTACATATTGTTCGTAATATACAGGAATCCATTTAGCCGGTGTTTCTAGAACCGATGCATCAGCATGTAATAAGCGTTGTCGTGTAATTGGGGTATGGCGCCAATTGATGATAACCTCTTTGGCACCTAATTGATAGGCTTCTTCCGTAACGATGACTGCAAAATCTTTATTGTCTACATCAACAGATACGATGAGTGTTTGCTTTTCTTGTAAATTAACGCCAGACTGCAATAAAGTACGGGCGTATTTACGTAATAATTCTTGATTCATTATAGACTCCTTAACATAGTAATAGGATATACTAGGAAAGTATGTTCCTTTAATTCGATATCATTTTGAAAACTCCTGCTTATGTGACTAATAGAGTCACAAGTAGGAGTTCTTTGTTGTATATGGAAACTCTAGTAGTAGGAGGTGACCATATGAAACAACTTATTATGTCACATAAGTGGATTGTAATAATCCTGTGTATTTTAGTAGGAATTTATTTCCTATGGCCTATTATAACAGAAGGAAGCCCCATAATGCCAGATTCATCTGTATTAGCCGCTGATACGACAAAGGGGAATACAACTGAACAACAGGATAATACGCCCCTTTCTATGAATGGTGATATAAATCAAAGAGAATCACAACAGGAGGATGGTAAGGATAGTATTGTGTATATAACCGGCGCTATTCAATCGCCAGGACTGTATAAGGTGTCATCTAGCTCGACAATTGGCGATGTTATAAAAGGGGCTGGAGGTGCACTACCATATGGAGATATAGAGTCCATCAATTTAGCAGAGACTGTGACAGGTGGACAACATATTCACATCAAATTTAACTTTCACGGAAATCCTGAATCATTACTACGAAATCAAAAGATTAATATTAACACGGCTACCGTTAAAGAACTCGATTCACTACCTGGAATTGGGCCAACCATGGCAAAACGTATTGAAGAGTATCGTCAAAGTAAGGGCGCTTTTACATCTATAGAGGATATTAAGCACGTCAAAGGTATCGGCGATGGATTATTTAAGAAGATACGCGAGAAAATTACAGTCTAATCTACCTATCTATTTGACCCTGAATATGCTCATCACCTATTCGGAGATAGCCCATTGTATACTCAGTGGTATCATATTAGGCATTTTATGTGCCTATAGCTCGCATTATGTATTGCTCGATACGAGTTGGTATTGTATGTTTGGTGCTGCTGGCTATTTACTATATACATTGGTTAAAGCTGTGGCTCGCTATAGGTTACAATCGTCTTTGTCAATTAAATATATAGTTGTAACCTGCATCATCTCATGTGTATTAGGTGGCGTATCATTTGTACATGTAAACCATCAAATTAATCAGTATGTAGGACATAGTAAATTCTTTTTATCACAAGAAGGCGAATATGCACTACTCATTGATTCTCCGGTAGATCTAAAAGTAATCGATGGAAAAGAATATAAATCATTTAGTGCTGTACTGTTAGGGTTAGTGCCATACAAGGATACGGCAAAAGGCGTGCATATTAAGGCCGATGGACATATTAGAGTAACAATACAAGAAAATTCCACACATCTTCATATGGGGGATTCCATTATCGTTCATGGTACGCCTAAATCTCTCTATTTGACAGAAGAGCGAGGCACTATTGATAAGCGAAATAAGGCAATTCGTAATGAAGATATGGGCGCCATATTTGATGGTACCTATAAGGTAGTGGACTTACATACTCTTAAACAGTATAAGATAGATTCTTATATCGGTTATTATCAACGGTGCCTTCACATAATTGATTCGATGCGTAGTGCTGTTGAAGTATTGATGGAACGTTATCTATCAGATACAACTAAATGGCTTGGAATTGCCTTAGTTTTAGGTGGCCACTATGGAGAATTAGGTCAAGATGTGCTGCGTCAATTTGGCTACACCGGTATCATTCATATTTTATCTATATCGGGGTCCCATATTGCACTGTTATTTTCTATTGTATATGTGCTATGTAGATTAGGTCGTATTAGAAAACGATATGCTATGATGGGTGGTATTATAATATCTATCTTTTATTGTATAGTGGTTGGCTTTAGTGCACCTGTTGTGCGTTCTACCATAATGGGAATTTGGCTTGCTTTAGCCTATTTAAAAGGTCGAATGTATACGGCGAAACAAGGATTGGCCGTGACGGCTATACTATTTTTATTATATGATCCGTTACTTATATTAGACGTGAGCTTTCAGCTATCCTTTGGTGCCACTTATGGACTCTTATTATTTGGTATGCCATTATATCGATGGATCACAGTATTGCCACCGATTGTGAAAGCTCCATTAGTACTCTGCATCAGTGCACAGCTTTTATTGATACCATTTCAACTTTATTATTTTCACTATTTGAGTTTAGCAAGTCTCTTTGCAGCTATTATTATTACACCTTTACTTGATATAGCTATTGTTATGTTATTTGGTTGTACAATAATATCCTTACTTATACCAATAGGTATGGTGTGGAACGTAATCGACTGGGTATTAACTATATGTTTATATGCAAATGCGCACCTCGCTAACAGTTCTATATGTCTATGGTGGATAGGTACCATTTCTTCCACATTAGGGGGGTTATACTATGGATGTGTTGGATTACTATATATTAACCTAGTCTCATTAAAGCTTAGATTTAGAACTTTCACAAAAGGAATTGTACTTATGGGAATCGGCATAATTGTCATAGCTTATAGTGGTATTTTATATAGGAATGAAACGATTTTGCATATTGTACCTATGAAACAGTCAAATGCATTCCTCATTGTTAAGCCCTATGAAAAAATGGCTATGGTATATATTGATACGCCTGATGCTATTCCTATGAAAGCTAGTGAAATTCGTGTAAGAAATGGATTGCAAAGCTTTGGTATACCATTGAAAAATGTGCAGGTCAAACGATTTCAATCCACAGGTAAAAATACTGTTTTATACAAAAATGATATATCGTCTGTGATGGTCTATAATAGACAAAATGGTGAAAAAAAATTACAATTAAATGATATGAGGAACACTATTTTGATTACCTCTCAGTCGTATATGGTGAATCAAATTATAGCATTACATTCGAATCGTCCTGTGCTTGTTAGCATGCCTCGAGGCGCGATGCGAGACATTGATCCCGATGCAGAACATGTTCATTTATGGGGCTATCAATATATTCCGGATTATCGATTATGAAAGGAGGACTGGCGATGAATCAAGTATATCTAATCTATGGTAATGAACCACAACTCATAGAAGAAGAGAAACAAAAGTTTTTCTTATCTCATAAAAATCTAGATGTGTGCGTATTGCATGATGAAGCAGGTCCTTCCAAAATATCAGAACAATTGATGGAGGATTCTTTATTTGGCGATGCCAAGGTATTTTGTCTTATCAATCTACCTATCTTGAAAAAAGCAGGCCAAAAAGAGAGTCAAGAATGGGATGCACTGGCCGATTTACTGATGAATTATACCGGTGATAATCCAGTACTACTTATCTATCACGATATGGTGGATAAACGATTAAAACAAAATAAAAAGATATTAGAATCTATTCCTAATAAGGAATGTAAGCGATTAGAAGGTGACGATTTATTGATGTGGATTCGTCAGTATTGCACCTCTAATGGATATACGCTAACGCCTGATGGGCACGATTATCTATCTCATCTATTGGAATTATGGAAAGATGTGCCGGTTGCGTTTATGCGTACCGAGTTTGATCTATATTTTCTGTTATTAGGGAATCATAAGAAAATCGATAGATCCTTTTTAATGGAACATAGCAGTAATTATGGAGCTAAAAATATCTTTACCTTTAAAGAAGCTTTATTAAAACAAGATGTGAATACCTTATTAGAATTATTTCCGTTTATGTTTAGCTATAAAGAAATCGATCGCGCCATGGGCTATATCGAAGGGCAATTGCGGCTCCAATTATTGGTAAGCGAATGTCGTGCTGCAGGTATGACAGCTAAACAGGTAGAAAATTTTTGTAAAGAAAATGGGGCCTCTTATAAGTCATACCCTATAAAATTGGCCTATGAAGCAAGTTCACGTATTTCTATAAAGGCTTTAAAAGAACTCTTAAAAGGATTATATGAGGTTATATTAGATAGTCGCACAAGCAAAGGGGATATGTGGCGATTTAGGGATTTATGTTTGACCTATTGTGGGTATAAGGGATAAAAATGAAAGTACGTTATCGAGTAGTACCAAAACAGAATAGTAAACCTGCTTTCTATGTGAATTGTGATGATAAACAGGTAACCATACAAGCAGCAGATTCAGCGTTTAAAACATTAGTGTCATTACAAGAACGATTAGCTGCTTGGTACAAAGAAAAAAATATTTCCTTTGATACGATTCCTACCAATGCAACTACGTCTTGCTGCTTTGCGTGGAAGGTAGATGACGATGATGAAGAATTTGCACCGTACTATTATGCAGGCGGGTGTGGTGTAGGTGAATTTATTGAAGATGTTGAAGCACATCGTCAAAAATTAGAGGAAGAAAACATGCCAGAGAGAGGAAAATCCTTCGCTGGTAATAACGATGATGAAATTGATTATGCAGATGAGTTTGTACCATTTATGGATGCAGTGGAATTGGACTATTTTAATCCAGACCCCACATCGTATGAGTCTGTAACCACAAGAAATCCATCTGTATCTAGTAGCTCATCATCTGCATCTTCAGCTAATAGCGGACATCAACACAAAGGGGGCAAGAAATATCCACAACGGGCTCCTAAGGATGCACCTACTGATGAGGGTATGATTTTAGGTCCACGCATTGAGGGCACGACCTCTAGTATCATGGGCACCGTAGAAACACCAAGTGTCATTTTTGAAGGTGTGTTCGTTGGCCTTGATAAACGCGATACTAGGACTGGTAAAAGTATCGTAAATGGCAGTATCGTAGATGATACGAACAGTATGAAGTTTATCAAATTTACGAATAGTCCAGAAGAAGGGGAGACCTTATTAAAGCAATTAAAGAAATTGCAAAAGGTGCGCGTTCAAGGTAGTGTCAACTTTGATGATCGATTTGATAAGGACTATATTTTATCTATACGTAGTATCGAAGCTATCGAAGAAGACAATACAAATGAACGGACAGAAGACAGACCAGATTCTCGTGTTGAGCTTCATCTCCATACTAAAATGAGTGATAAAGATGCACTCGTATCGATTAAGGATTTATTTAAAACCGTTAAAAAATGGGGCCATCCTGCGGTTGCCATTACGGACCATGGTGTTGTACAAGCCTTTCCTGAAGCACAAGCACTTGGTAAAGAACTAGGTGTTAAGGTTATTTATGGCGTTGAAGGGTATCTCGTTGATGATGCGGATTTAGAAAAGGAATTATCCTTAGACGTTGTAAAACGGAAAGACGAAGCACCTCGTTATCATATTATTTTGTTAGCTCAAAACATGGTGGGCTTACGGAATCTGTATAAAATGATTTCCATATCTCATTTGGAATACTATAAACGGAGACCTCGTTTGCCTCGTTCCATCATTGAAGAACATCGTGAAGGTATTCTCATAGGATCTGCCTGTGAAGCTGGTGAATTGATGCAAGCTATCGTTAAAGGTTCTTCTAAAGAAGAGTTATTAACGATTGCGTCATTCTATGATTACCTTGAAATTCAACCTCATACGAATAATACATTCTTAATTCGCAAGGGTATTGTTCCAGATGAACAAGCTCTTATTGATATGAATAAGACGGTTATTGAATTAGGCGAAGCCCTCAATAAACGTGTATGTGCCACCTGTGACGTCCATTATTTAACGCCAGAGGAAAAGATTTATCGCGAAATTATGTTAACAGCTTGTGGGTTCCCTGATGCGGATGAACAACCGGATTTACATTTGCGTACTACCGATGAAATGTTAGCTTCATTCCCATATTTGAGTGAAGAAAAAGCTTATGAGGTTGTTGTGGCGAATACACGGGCTATTAACGATAGTATTGAGGACATTAAACCAGTGCCAGACGGTACATATTCACCTAAAATCGAAGGGGCTGATGAAGCTTTCACAGAAATGTGCTATGTAAATGCAAAGAAGATTTATGGTGATCCATTGCCTCGTGTCGTACAGGAACGCCTAGATTATGAGCTCGATTGTATCATCAGCAATGGTTATGGCGTGCTTTACTATATCGCTCATAAGTTAGTAAAAAAATCGCTCGATGATGGTTATCTCGTAGGTTCTCGTGGTTCTGTAGGCTCGTCCTTTGCAGCGACCATGTCGGAGATTACGGAAGTAAATCCATTGCCACCGCATTATATTTGTCCTGAATGTAAGTGGTCGGAATTTTATGAAAATGGTGAATACGCCGGTGGATTCGATTTACCGCGTCGTGATTGTCCTAATTGCGGTCATCCATTACAAACAAATGGCCATGACATTCCATTTGCTATCTTCCTTGGTTTCGAAGGCGATAAGGTTCCAGATATCGATTTGAATTTCTCTGGTGATTACCAAGCGAAGGCTCATAAGTACACGGAAGAATTGTTCGGACGTGATAATGTATTTAAGGCCGGTACTATTGGTACCATTGCAGATAAGACTGCGTTTGGGTATGTGAAGAAATATGCAGAGCTAAGAAATATTCAGGCTCGCAGTGGATTCCTTGAGCACCTGGCAAAAGGGTTCACAAATGTAAAAAATACGACAGGCCAACATCCGGGTGGCATCATGGTTTGTCCGCGTGATATGGATGTGCACCATTTTACACCGATTCAGCATCCGGCTAATAAAAAAGAGAGTGGCGTATTAACGACGCACTTTGACTATCACTCTATTGAAGGGCGTATGACAAAACTCGATATTCTGGGCCATGATGATCCGACGATTATTCGTATGTTGGAGGATTTGACAGGTATCGATGCAAAAACAATTCCTTTTGATGATCCTAAAACGCTTAGTTTGTTCTCATCAACTGAGGGTATTGGATTGACACCGGAACAGTTGCAAGGGGACCAAGTAGCGAGCCTTGCCGTACCGGAATGTGGTACGAAATTTGTACGGGGCATGCTAGAGGATTCTAGACCGCAAACGTTCTCTGACCTTGTTCGTATTTCAGGTTTCTCCCATGGTACGAATGTATGGCTCGACAATGCACAGGAACTCATTAAAAATGGTACTTGTAAATTGAACGAAGCCATTTCCACTCGTGATGACGTAATGAACTTTTTGATTCATCGTGGCATGAATAAGAAAAACAGTTTCTTCGTCATGGAAAATGTTCGTAAAGGGAAGGGCATTGAAAAGAGAAATAAACAAGGGCAGGCGACTACGGAATTTGAAAAAGAAATGCGAGAAAATAATATTCCTGAATGGTTTATTGAGTCTTGTAAAAAGATTTCCTATCTATTCCCTCGTGCTCATGCGGTTGCTTACGTTATGATGGCCTTCCGCATTGCGTGGTTTAAGGTATATCATCCGTTGGCATTCTACGCTGCCTATTTCTCCATCCGTGCAAAAGCTTTTGATTTACGGATCATGACCGGTGATTTGAATACACAATTGAAAGAATTTAATCGTATTAAAGCTCTTGATCGTGGTGCCAGCCCTAAGGAAAAGGATTTGATGTCCGCCCTAGAAGTATCCATGGAAATGTATCAACGGGGATATCGATTTATCAATGTAGATATTCAGCATTCCGGTGCTCGTCGTTTTAGCATTAAGGACGGCGCATTATTACCACCGTTCTTGGCTATTGATTCACTTGGTGAAACCGTTGCTGATTCAATTGTAGAAGAACGGGACACAAAACCGTTTACATCCTTAAAAGATTTGCAACGTCGTTGTAAGGTTTCTGCTACCATCATTGAAACAATGAAAGAACTTAAATGCTGTGGTGATTTGCCAGAAGACGAACAAATGTCGTTGTTTGGCTAATTCATCTAATTTGATTAACATTAAAAGGTGTCATCGCTTGATGACACCTTTTTTTGAAAGTTTTGCAGTTTAATTATTTTGGCAGATTTTAGTATAAGGATTTATATTTCATCCAGTTTGTTTTGGCCATTTCTTTAAGTTCTGTACCACGGCCATCAAGGATGGCATTGATTAAGTATTTACTAAAGCCTTTTGCTTGTTGATATGCAATTTTTGGAGGCATAGCGAGTTCTTGTTTATCTACACGAACGTTGATAATGACAGGACCTTCATTATAGTTTAAAGCTTCCTTAATTTTTTCCTCAACTTCACTAGAATTTGTAATGCTAATACCTTTGATACCGGCTGCTTCAGCAAGTTTGCCAAAATCAGGATTTACGAAGTCTGTAGCATAATCTAGGTAACCAGATGCTTTCATTTCCATAGCGATGAAGCTGAGTTCTTCATTGTTGAATACGAATACTTTTATAGGAAGATTTAATTGTTTTAATGACAACATCTCGCCCATCATCATGGTGAAGCCACCGTCCCCAGAGAGGGAGATGACTTGGCGATTTGGACATGCATTTTGAGCGCCGATGGCATGCATCATTGCATTGGCCATGGAACCATGGTTGTAGGATCCGATGATACGACGTTTGCCATTTGTTTTGATATGGCGTGCTGTCCAAATAACAGGAGTGCCTACATCGAATGTAAAGATGGCATCATCAGCAGCTAATTTATTAAGGCGATTTACGAAATATTGAGGGTGAATTGCTACGCCATCTGGTTCGGCAACGGCATAGCTGTCTAAATCATTGCGGAATTTAGTGTATGCTTTACGAACGGTATCGATGAATTCAGTATCATCTCGTTGTGTAAGATGAGGGAGTAGTTCGTGTAATGTATCTTTTACAGAACCGATGATACCTTGTGTTAATGGAACGCGTGCACCAAGGGCGGACGGATTGATATCTATTTGAATTACCTTAGCATTTTCAGGATAGAATGGACGATATGGGAAATCGGTACCTAGCATGATTAGTGTATCGCATTGTTCAATAGCACGATATCCAGATGTATAACCAAGCAAACCTGTCATGCCGACATCATAAGGATTATCCCATTCAACCCATTCTTTGCCTCTGAAAGCATGTACAACAGGGGCTTGTAATTTGGAAGCAAGTGCAACCACCTCGTCATGAGCACCAGCACAACCAGCACCACAGAAAAGTGTAATGCGTTTGCCATTGTTTATATGTTGGACCATTTCAAGAATATCCTCTGATTGAGGAAGTACGCGTGGCAATTTAGGCGCATACCATGTAGGTAATTCATCAATCTCTGTTTCCATAACGGCTACATCACCAGGTAGAACGATTACGGCTACATCGCGATTGCCAACTGCGGCATTCATGGCGCGGAATAGGATTTCAGGCATTTGCTTTGGATTAGAAACGAGTTCACAAAAACAAGAGCATTCTTTAAATAAATTTTCTGGATGTGTTTCTTGGAAATAATTGAGACCAACTTCTGATTGTGGAATATGAGAGGCAATAGCGAGCACTGGTACACGATTGCGATGGCAATCAAATAGACCATTGATCAAATGGAGATTACCAGGGCCAGAGCTACCAGCACATACGGTTAATTTACCTGTTAATAGAGCCTCTGCACCAGCAGCGAAGGCTGCGGATTCTTCGTGGCGCACGTGTTCAAATTGAATCTTGCCATTACGACGTAAGCTATCGTTTACCGAGTTTAAACTATCCCCAGTAATACCATAAATTCTTTCGATGCCTGCATCGGCCAATACTTCTATAAGTACATCTGAAATGCGTTTTTTTGACATACTATCACTCCTAATTCATAATTAATATTGATTAATATTTATTTTTCTTGTATAAATAAATTCTAGTACTTTAGATACTCTTAATATGTGAGGAATATCACAAAATATTGTATACATTACTAAATTGGTATAATTTTTTAGGAAATACATTAATTATTAATGGTTTTAATAGTTTTTCTCATTAAGTGATGTATAATCTTGCGAAAGTATCATAAAAGTGGTACTATAAACATATAAATTAATATGATAAGTCTTTGGGGATAGGTGAAATTCCTTACCGGCGGTGATAGTCCGCGAGCCATATGGCATGAATCGGTGTAATTCCGATACCGACAGTAGAGTCTGGATGAGAAAAGACGATACCACATGATTTCATGTGTATGTATGATGCTCCAAGGACTATGTATATAGTCCTTTTTTTATTGAGGTATTATGATGAACGACGAATTATATATGAAACGTGCCATTTGTCTTGCAAAAATGGCAACAGGACATACATCGCCCAATCCCTTGGTTGGTGCCGTCGTAGTAAAAAATAATACAATACTTGGCGAAGGGTATCACCATAAGGCTGGTGAGGCCCATGCGGAAGTGCATGCTTTAGATGCAGCGGGAGACAATGCTAGGGGGGCTACCTTATATGTAACCCTTGAGCCTTGTGCTCATTATGGTAAGACCCCGCCATGTGCAAAGCGTGTTGTAGAATCTGGTATTGCTCGCGTTGTGATTGGTAGTACCGATCCAAATCCACTAGTAGCTGGTAAGGGTATTCAAATTCTTACAGAGGCAGGTATAGAGGTAACTACGGATGTATGTGTGGATGAATGTATTCAGTTGAACGAACATTTCTTTACATTTATTCAAACACATAAACCGTTTGTAACCATAAAGAGTGCTATGTCCTTAGATGGTAAAATTGCTACTTTCACGGGTCAATCCCAATGGATTACGAATGAAAGCTCCCGTAAGGATGGGCATGTGCTAAGAGCAACTCATGATGCGATGCTTGTTGGTATTGGTACCATATTGGCAGATGATCCTTTACTTAATTGTAGGCTCACTAGAGATGAATTATATGAAGAAATTATCAATAGTAATGATGTATCGATAGATAATACCTTAGAGGTACATCAGCCAGATATTGTTATCTTGGATAGTCAAGGGCGCACACCAACGGATGCAAAGGTATTTACGATACCCAATCGCAAGGTTATCGTTTATGTAGCGAAGGGGTGTCCAGAGCAGCGTAGAGTTGCTTTGGCTAATGCTGGAGCGATTGTAGAGGAACTACCAACAAAATCGGTGCGTCAAGGACGTACTACTGATGTAGCTATAGATATTAAGAAGATAGACATTCAAGCGTGTTTGGAACATCTTGGAAAACAAGGATACACATCAGTGCTTGTTGAAGGTGGTTCCACCATCATCAGTTCTTTTGTTGAATCGTTGGCCTTTGATAAAATTGTTACTTATATAGGCAATCTTGTCATAGGTGGAACGAATAGTATATCTGCTGTAGGTGGTATAGGTTTTGCTACATTACATGAGGCGCCTATACTCGAATTTGCTAGTTCACGAATACTAGATAATAATATTCGCATAGAATCCTATCGTGTAGGAAGGGAGGGCTCCTATGTTTACAGGCATCGTTGAAGAGGTTGGCAAAATAGTAAGTGTTAAAAAGGGAGCTCAATCCTTAGTGTTGACGATTGGTGGCCATAAAATTTTTGACGATTTAAAAATTGGTGATTCTGTAGCGGTTAATGGCGTTTGTTTAACAGCAACATCAATTGGTAATCATCAATTTACAGCAGATGTGATGCCTGAGTCGATTAGTATGACGACGTTTACTAATTTAAAGGTTAATCAGCCAGTTAATCTTGAACGGGCGATGGCTGCTAATGGAAGATTTGGTGGTCACATCGTGGCTGGACATGTGGATGGTACAGGTCGTATCGTCAATATGAAACGCACAGATAACGCTATTATTTTCACGATTTCTGCACCAAAGTCGATTATGGATTACGTCATTTATAAAGGATCTATTACAATCGATGGCATTAGCTTAACGATTATGGAGAGAACGGAATCGACCTTTTCCGTATCTATCATTCCACATACATTAAGCGAAACTGTGCTCGGACATGCGTCGATTGGTACAGAGGTAAATTTAGAAACAGATATTACAGGCCGTTATATTCGTCATTTTATGACATTAGATGAGCCTACACATACAAGTAAGTCCCAAAAATCCATAGAATCTCTATTAGTAGAGAACGGATTTATGTAAAAGGAGGAGTTGTCTCCATGAATTATACATTGAATACAATTGAAGAAGTTCTTCAAGATATGAAAGTTGGTAAACCTGTTATTATCGTTGATGATGAAAGTCGTGAAAATGAAGGGGATTTAATCATCGCCGCCGAGTTTGCTACTCAAGAAAACATTAATTTCTTTGTTAAATATGCACGTGGTATCGTATGTACACCGATGCGACGAGAAGCTTTAGAACGTCTCGGCATTCCTGCAATGGTTACGAAGAATACGGATAACCATGAAACAGCCTTTACTGTTACCGTAGACCATGTAGATACAACAACAGGTGTTTCTCCTGCAGAACGGGCCTATACGATTCAAAAATTATTAGATCCAACTGCAAAACCTGCTGATTTCCGTCGACCTGGACACGTATTCCCATTGGTATATAAAGAAGGTGGCGTTCTCGTACGCCAAGGTCATACGGAAGCTTCTGTAGACCTTTGTCGTCTTGCCGGATTACAAGAGGCTGCTGTTATTTGTGAAATCACTAAAGATGATGGCGATATGGCACGTTTACCTGATTTAGTTGAATTTGCTAAGGAACATGATTTAAAAATTGCATCCGTAGCAGAACTCATCGAATATCGTAAACAACATGAAGACATGATTGAATTGGGCGCTTGTTCCAAATTACCAACAAAATTTGGCGATTTTAATATCTTCGTATTTAAAAATGATTTGGACCATAAAGAACATCTTGCAATCGTTAAGGGCGATGTACAAGATTGTGAAGATGTGCTTGTACGCATTCACTCTGAATGTTTAACAGGTGATGTATTTGGTTCTAAACGCTGCGATTGTGGCGAACAATTAGAAAATGCATTACGGTCCATCGAAAAAGAAGGCAAGGGCGTTGTCGTGTATATGCGTCAAGAAGGCCGTGGCATTGGCTTAACAAATAAAATTAAGGCCTATGCATTGCAAGAACAAGGTCTTGATACGGTAGAAGCGAATGAACAATTAGGTTTCCCAGCAGATATGCGCGAGTATTCCTTAGCGGCTCAAATTATTCGATTCCTAGGTATTAAGAGTATCCGTTTATTGACGAATAACCCTGAAAAACGCCATGGATTAGAACATTGGGGGGTTGATGTACACAAACGTGTACCTCTCATTATTCCTGCCAACAAATTTAATGCAGGCTATTTAAAAACAAAAGAAGAAAAAATGGGTCATATGTTAGAGGACTAATTTTTCTTTACTAACTTAGATATGTAAACTAATCACTCATAGGAGGCTATAACATGATGGTTCAAGAAGGTAATTTGGTTGGTACTGGTAAGAAATTTGCTATTATCGGTTCTCGTTTTAATGAGTTCATTACATCTAAATTAATTGGTGGCGCAGAAGATTGTTTATTGCGTCATGATGTTAGACAAGAAGATATTACAGTCATTTGGGTGCCTGGTGCATATGAAATTCCTTTGATTGCCAAAAAAGCAGCTTTATCTAGTCGTTATGATGCTGTTATTTGTGTAGGTGCCGTTATTCGTGGGGCTACTACACATTATGACTATGTTTGTAATGAAGTGGCAAAAGGTATTGCTCATGTTTCTTTAGAAACAGGTATCCCTGTTATGTTCGGTGTAGTAACAACTGAAAATATCGAACAAGCTATCGAACGTGCTGGTACAAAAGCGGGTAATAAAGGTTACGATTGTGCTATGGGTGCTATCGAAATGGTTAATCTTATCGATCAAATCTAAATCAACCTTTGAAAACACTCGGTATCGTATGATACTGAGTGTTTTTTATATCGAAAGTTTGTTCTTTTATTTGAAAAATCATCTAAACAAACATATGTTCTTATATAATGGAAAATATACATATATCATGCTATACTATATAGGCACTAAAGAGTGTAATACATAATAATTTGATTATACATAAGGAATGATTGAATGGATTATATAAAACGTTTTACTACCCGTGAAGGGGTTCGTATGTCATTAGCCGTTACAACGGATACGGTAGAGACCGCGCGCGTACGTCATGATTTATGGCCGGTCGCAACAGCTGCTCTAGGACGTGCCATGACGGGCGCTCTATTATTGGCTGGTGATTTTAAAAATCATGAGAATGTAAGTCTTCGCATTAAAGGTGATGGCCCGCTCGGTGTTGTACATGTCGATGCATTTTCCGATAATACTGTTCGCGGTTATGTAGATGAGCCACATGTGGATGTGCCATTAAAACGAGCTGGAAAACTCGATGTAGGTGCTGCTGTTGGCCACCATGGGGAAGTACAAGTTACAAGATTCACTAAATTGGCCCAAGATTATACATCTACTAGCCCTATTCAAAGTGGTGAAGTAGCAGAGGATTTGGCATATTATCTATATACATCTGAACAGGTGCCATCTACGATTAGCCTAGGCGTTCTCGTAGATCCCGATTATCATACCATTGTAGCTGGTGGTTTTATTGTTCAAGCTTTACCTGATGCTACCGATGCTGCATTGGCTATGGTAGAAAAGAATATCAATGAATTAGGACCTGTTACAGAATATTTAAAAGAACATCCTGATGGTAAGGGCCTTGTTGAAAAAGTGCTAGACGGCCTTACTGTTAATGAAGTTTATAATGAACCAGTATCTTTTAAATGTCGTTGTAGTCGAGATCGATTCGCTGGCGTTCTTATGACATTGCGTGAAGATGATAAGAAATCTCTTTTAGAAGATGAAACAACAGAGCTAGTTTGTCATTACTGTAATGAAAAGTATCATTTCTCTAAAAAAGAACTAGAAGATATGTTTACGCCTAAAGGACCAATTCAATAATAGATCTTTTTCTATAGATTGTTTTATCATTATGTGAGAAAATATAAAGATAGAGTATTTTTAATAGGAGGCAACTATGAGTGCAATCGGTGTAATTGGCGGAACAGGTGTTTATGATCCGTCTATATTTGAAAATATTCATGAAGAATCCTTGATGACTCCTTATGGAGAGATTGATTATGTTCAAGGAACATATAAAGGTAAAACTGTAATTTTTGTGGCTCGTCATGGTAAAGACCATACGATTCCTCCACATAAAATTAATTATCGTGCCAATATTTGGGGCCTAAAAAAGCTAGGTGTTAAATTCATTATTTCTACAACTGCTGTAGGTTCTTTGAATAAGAATTTTGAGCCTGGTCATTTTGTCTTAACAGATCAATTTCTTGATTTTACAAAAAACCGCGTCACTACATTCTATGAAGGTGGCGATCGTCCAGTAGCACATTTAGATGTGACCAATCCATATTGCCCTGAGCTTCGTCAAATCATTGAATCTGTAGGTAAAGAACAAAAGTTATCTATCCATAATGGCGGTACCTATGTATGCACAGAAGGTCCACGTTTTGAAACACCTGCAGAGATTAAAATGTTCCATATGCTTGGTGGTGATACGGTTGGTATGACGAATGTACCAGAGGTTAATCTAGCAAACGAAGCTGAAATGGCGTATACAACAATCTCCATGATTACGAACTACGCTGCTGGCATTTCTGAAAATGCCCTTACTCACAGCGAAGTTGTGGAAATGATGGGCGAAATGGCATCTCAATTGAAAGCGCTTATCTTAGGCACAATTGAGGCTATTGATATGAATGCAGACTATGCAGCTCATCATCGCATGGCTGAATACGGCGGATTTAAATTATAAGAGATCGTATCCATTTTGATATGACAATGTGGAGGGAGGTCTCATGAAAAATATTGAATGGCGTGATGGTACGCTCATTTTATTAGATCAAACAAAATTGCCAACTCAAGTAGAATATATACATTGTACCGATTGGCGACAAGTGGCTGAGGCTATAAAGATGCTTCGTGTTCGTGGAGCTCCTGCTATCGGCGTTGCTGCTGGTTATGGTCTTATTTTAGCGGCTGTAGAGGCAAATCGTTTAGAGGTTCCCTTTTCTGAACAGCTATCAACCTTTTATGAGTGGAGTGAAGAATTAAAGGAAACTCGACCGACGGCCATTAATTTAGCTTGGGCTGTTAATCGTATTATAGCGATTGTGAAAGCTGGTCCGTTTGCGTCTATGCATGAAATTATAGACCGCATCACGCATGAGGCCATTGTTATCCATGAGGAGGATGTTGAGCTCAACACACGCATGGCTATTAATGGGGCCACTTTATTTAAAGGAAAACAGAATTTACGAATTTTAACGCATTGTAATGCCGGTGCTTTAGCGACAGGTGGCCTTGGCACTGCACTCGGTGTGATTCGTAAACTATATGAACAGGGCCAATTGGAGATGGTGTACGCCGATGAAACACGTCCGTTGTTGCAAGGTGCCCGTTTAACGGCTTTTGAACTCCATGAGGATGGCATTCCTGTTACATTAGAGACGGATAATATGGCGGCCTATGCAATGCAACAAGGTTTAATTGATGCCATCATAGTCGGTGCTGATCGCATCACAACGGAAGGTGATGTAGCCAATAAAATTGGTACTTATGGACTAGCAGTGCTTGCAAAATTTCATAATATTCCATTTTATGTAGCTGCTCCATATAGTACATTTGACTTTACACTCAAAGATGGTAAGGACATTCCCATTGAAATGCGCGCTGATGATGAAGTGTTGACATTCCAAGGTGTACCATCTGCGCCTACAGGTATTCATGTATTAAATCCTGCTTTTGATGTAACACCTCATGAACTAGTAACAGCTATTATTACTGAAGAAGGTGTGTTAACACCAAACTATCAAGAGTCTATTGCTCGCTTACAATCCGTTGTTGACAACAAGTAGATGTTTACGGATGTATATAAAACTTATCATGTTAAAGTAAGTTCTTTTCATAACTTGTATATTATTAATTGAAGAATGAAGGGGTACATATGCAATCATTAATTAAAGATATCAATCTCGCTGCTGAAGGCCGTAAAAAAATCGACTGGGTTTCTAATTTTATGCCTACACTAAATACATTGGGCGATCGTTTTGAAAAAGAACAAACTTTCAAAGGCCAAACAATTGTTGTTTCCGTTCACTTGGAAGCTAAAACTGCATACCTTGCCACTGTGTTAAAGCGCGGTGGTGCTGATGTCATCGTTACAGGTTCAAACCCTCTTTCTACACAAGATGATGTAGCAGCAGGACTTGTTGATATGGGGCTTACTGTATATGCTTGGTACGATTGCACAGATGAAGAATATTTTATGTTCCTTAATAAAGCATTAGATCATAAACCTCATATTATCATCGATGACGGTGGTGATCTTGTTAACCTATTACATACAACACGTACTGATGCTAAAGAACGTTTGTTAGGTGGTAGTGAAGAAACTACAACAGGTGTTCATCGTTTGTATGCATTGGAACATGCTAAACAATTGACATTCCCTATGATTGCTGTTAACGATTCTAACTGTAAATACTTATTCGATAACCGCTATGGTACAGGCCAATCTGTATGGGATGGTATCATGCGTACTACCAACCTTACAGTAGCAGGTAAAAATGTTGTAGTTGCTGGTTATGGCTGGTGCGGTAAAGGCGTTGCAATGCGTGCTAAAGGTTTAGGCGCTCACGTATTCGTTACAGAAGTTGACCCTATTAAAGCTATTGAAGCTGTATTTGATGGTTTCACTGTATTGCCTATGATAGAAGCTGCTAAAATTGGCGATATCTTCTGTACGGTAACAGGTTGTAAAGATGTTATCGTAAAAGAACATTATGAAGTTATGAAGGATAAAGCTGTTCTTTGTAATGCTGGTCATTTTGACTGCGAAGTTAATGTTCATGATTTAGAACAAGTTGCAGTTAGCCATGAACGTGTTCGTCAAAATATTGAAGGCTATACAATGGCTGATGGCCGTAAACTCTATGTATTGGCTGAAGGTCGTCTTGTAAACTTAGCAGCAGGCGATGGTCATCCTGCTGAAATCATGGACTTGTCCTTTGCTATGCAAGCATTGGCTGCTGAACATGTATTAAACAATGGTAAAAACATGGAACCAAAAGTGTATGTATTGCCTCGTGAACTTGATGAAGAAGTAGCAAAAATTAAATTACACTCCATGGGCTACGATTTAGATGCATTAACACAAGACCAAATCGATTACTTAACAAAGGTAAACTAATATAATCTTTAACTTGAACATCTTATTAACCGAGTCTATATAGACTCGGTTATACCTATACAAGGAGGCATTATGTCAGATTTATTAATTACCAATGTAGATGTTCTTACTGACAACGGAACATTAAAAAATCATGCTGTTGCAATCGAAAATGGTTATATTACTGCTATCTTAACCGGAGAAGAAGCAAAAACCGCACAATCAAAGGAAATACTAGACGGTAAAGGTCAATTGGCCGCTCCAGGTCTCGTCAATACACATACGCATATAGCGATGGGATTATTCCGTAACTATGCTGATGATTTAGAACTTATGGATTGGCTTGAAACAGCAATTTGGCCAACAGAAGCTAAGTTGAATGATGATTTGGTTAAATGGGGTACACAACTAGGCATTGCAGAGATGCTACGTTCTGGTACCACTACATTTAGCGATATGTATTTCTTTATGAACACAACAGCTGACGTGGTGAAAGAAACCGGTATTCGCGCTGTATTGTCCCGTGGTCTTGCCGGTGTTTCTCCTACAGCTGATCAAGCGCTTGTGGAAAATTCAGATTTGTTCCGCACCTATCATGGTTATGATAACGACCGCATCAAGGTTCTATTAGGACCACATGCGCCATATACTTGTCCAGACGCGTATATGGAAAAGGTTATTGCATTATCTCACGAACTAAATTGTGGCATTCATATGCACTTATCCGAAACTAAAGGGGAAGTGGAAAATGTTATAAAAGCGACTGGTAAGACACCAATCGCTCATATGCATGATTTAGGTTTATTCTGGAATACTACATTAGCAGCTCACTGCGTACATGTAACAGAAGAAGATATGGCTATTATGGCTGAAAATAATGTAGCTGTAGCTCATAATCCACAATCTAACTTGAAATTAGCTAGCGGTATTGCGCCTATTCCTGAAATGATAGAAAAAGGAATTACTGTAGGCCTTGGTACAGATGGCTCTGCATCGAATAACAATGCGGATATGCTTGAAGAAGTGCGTTTGGCAGCGACATTACATAAAGCTCGACTCTATAATCCAAAGGCTATTCCGGCACAAGCGGCTTGGGATATGGGGACTGTAGAAGGGGCCAAAGCTCTTGGCTATAATGACCTCGGTAAAATTGCAGTAGGTCAACGGGCAGATATCGTATTGTATGATGTATCCGGTATGCATTGGATGCCTCGATATAATGATGTAGCAGCACTTGTATACTCAGCTAATAGCTCTGATGCCAATACAGTCATTGTAGCCGGTAAGGTTCTTATGAAAAATAAAGAACTATTGACTATCGACGAAGAAAAATTGCGTAGCGAAATCGGTAAGGCTCAAGAGTATTTTAAAAACTAGGATTATATATCACATATAACGAAAACCCACTCATGATATATTTCATAGAGTGGGTTTTGTGTTGCCTACCGTAATAGGCATTCTATTTAATCGCTTTCACCAAAAACATAGGCACAGGAATATAAAATTCATCTTCTTCCGCGTAGATGCGAGGGCCTACAGTTGAATCTATTGTTACGGTAGCCTCATAAGATTCTAAAAGCTGTTTATCCCATTCAGGACGATCTGTACCGCTGATAGATAACATATGATAAATGGTATGACATTTTTCTAATAATTCAGCTTTGATATGTTCATGCGCATTGTGAACAGATTGGGGTAGATGGTGATGATTTTTAGCGTGTTCTGCATCGTAATTTAGAATCATGCCACCAGATTTAAGCACACGTAACCATTCCTTATACGCAAAATCTGGATGTGGTAAATTCCATGTTACATTGCGAGCCACAATAATATCAAAGGTATTGTCATCGAAATCTAGATTTTCAGCGTCCATAACAGTAAATTGGGCTGTACTACCAACAGATTGAGCTAATAGTTTAGATTCTTCAATCATGTTAGGCGTAATATCGATGCCCATCACAGTATGTCCCAGCTCAGATAGAATGATACTGAAAAAACCAGCCCCACATCCGATATCTAAAATACGTAAATTAGTTTTCCCTTCCATGTGTTTTACTAATTCATCGCGCCACAATAGAAGCTTAGGGCTTTGTAACTCTTTTTCACGCAATTTACGAAAATCCTCGGCACGCTCTGTCCAATAGGATGTAATAAACGTTTTGTCATCCTCCTTAGGATGAATAATATGATTAAATGAATCGTTCATACTGTCTCCTTATTTTTTACTGTACTAATAGTATCATACCTATGGTAGTATTCCTATGAAATATTTCATAAATTGACTACATTAGATATAATAAAATAGAAGCTTTGAAAGGAAGGAGGGGGATTATGATTTTACAAACAGGACAAAGGACAGATATTCCAGCCTTTTATGGGCAGTGGTTTATTAATCGTTTGAAAGCTGGTTTTGTAGATGTACGTAATCCGTATCAGCCTAATCAAATTACACGGTACATGATTAATCATAATGTCGTCGATGGTATCGCTTTTTGTACTAAAAACCCACTGCCTTTCATTCAGTATTTACCTTATATTGAGGACTATCATCAATTTTGGCACATGACCATCACGCCATACGGAACAGATATTGAACCCTATGTGCCACCATATGAACAGGTCATTAATGGTTTTAAAACGATTAGTAACAGTCTTAACCATCAATCAGTGGTGTGGCGCTATGATCCAATTATTATTAATCATAAGTATTCTGTTGATTTTCATTGTGAAAGCTTTTACAAGATGGCCAAATCATTAGAAGGGTATACAGATACAGTTGTAGCCAGTTATTTAGATATATACGATAAGGTATTACGAAACTTTCCTGAAGGAAAACGACCTTCTAAAGACGTTCAAATTAGTTTGATGAAGAATTTGGTAGATATCGCGCATCAATTTAGTATGACCTTAAAAACCTGTGGTGAAGGCGATACTTTTAAATCTATTGGCGCTGATACGAGTGGTTGCCTAACCATAGATTGCTATGAACGAGCATGGAATGTAAAATTGAAGGTACCTAAGAAAAGACCGGCGCGACCTGAATGCAATTGTTATTTACATGGCGATATAGGGGCGTATGATACATGCAGTCATTTTTGCCGTTATTGTTATGCTAATACAAATCAGCATGCTGTACGCATCAACAGAAATAACCATGATCCTCAATCCTCATTATTGATTGGACATATAAATCCTCATGATACTATAAAAATAAGCTGCGCATCTAAATATAGTATTCCCATCCAAAACAGCCTTTTTGACCCATAATTTCAGGGGTAAAGATATTATTGCAGTTTTTTGATCGAATTTGCTTGTCAACGAAGCTCTTTTGGAATGTATATAAGTAGAGGAATGTATTATATTTATTAAAGGAGGTGTCTTATGATTACCTATAAAAACCAATCATCTGCAGAATCTGATTTCCCCGTTTTAGCCATTTGTTATGATTTCGATAAGACCTTGTCACCTGATGATATGCAAGCCCAAGGTTTCATCCAATCCTTAAATGTCGACGTCAACGAGTTTTGGCAAGAATCGAATACATTGGCTAAAGAACATGATATGGATAACAACTTGGCTTATATGTATATGATGGCAACAAAATCGTATGGTAAACAATTCCTAACAAAAGAGGTACTAGCCGATTATGGAAGCAAGGTTGCACTATATAATGGCGTGAATACGTGGTTTGAACGTATTCGTCAGTACGGATTAAAACAAGGTGTACAAATCGAACATTACATCATATCTTCTGGCTTAAAAGAGATGATTGAAGGCACTGAAATGGCGAAAAATGGGGCTTTCAAAAAAATCTATGCCAGCGCATTTATGTTTGACGATAAAGGCGTGGCCGTCTGGCCTGCACAAGCCATCAATTACACAAATAAAACGCAGTTTTTATTCCGTATACAAAAAGGCGTGTTAGACATAAATGATCCCGGTGTAAACGATTATATCCGCCCTGAAGAACAACGTGTACCGTTCCGCAACATGATTTATATAGGTGATAGTGATACAGATATCCCTTGCATGAGCCTTGTTAATGTCAATGGAGGTCATTCAATTGGTGTATATGATCCAGATAGCAAGAATAAGGATAAGGTTTATAAAATGATGCAACATCATCGCATTCGTTATTATGCACCGGCAGATTATACAGATGGTTCTGATTTAGATACTGTGGTTAAACAAATCATTCAGAAAACAGCGGCTTATGAATCGTTAGAACAACAATATGTACGTAATAAGCATGAAGCAGAATCACATAGATAGGAGTTTCTATAATGAATACACAGGATATATCAAAAGAATGGATAAACACATTTAATCATCTAGGCAGTGAAGGGAAATTAAAAGCACCTGTTGATTATCATGCCATATTCGAAGCTGATGAACTATTTGGCAAAAAACTATATACATTGCCGATGGGAGATATAACTTTGCCAACAGGACGTATTGTTGCGTGTGATCCATTAACACATTTAGCGGCTATTGATAATAAGACATATATACGTACTGTAGAACCAGGAACCTATCCGATAGAAACAAAAGTAGCTGAACTAGATACAGATTATTATCGTTATGTATTAACTAGGGTGTTGTTTAAGAATACAAAACCTGTACAATATGAGTTAGCCCTTAAAGGTCATGAGGATTTAAGCGAGTTAGAAGATGGTGAAAGTTATATTGGTTTTCCTGTAGATGCAGGATTGGCAACACTTGTTGATGAAGCAACTGTAACTGCGTATAGAGAATTTGATCGTCATTGGTATGAACAACATCCTGATGGCAATATTTATGATGATTACTTTGATGAGCTATTTAAATTAAATGCTATCGCTTATCCAAAATTTCAACGACCAGGTGGCGATTGGATTAACTTCAAAATACCAAACACTGATTTATATGTACCGATGATACAATCTGGCTTTGGTGATGGTTTATATCCTGTATATTGGGCTTTTGATGAGGCCGGGGATATATGCCAAATTATTATTGAATTCATTAGCTGTAGCTCTAATGATTAGAAATATAAGAGTATATATTTATAGATACAAAAATAAGGCGCTTAGCAATGCTAGGCACCTTTAGTGTATTAATTTATATTTGATTATTAGATGCCAAAAATCCAGTTAATAACAACACGTAAACAACTGAGTCCTACAACGATTTCTGCGAGAAAACGCAAAGAATGTTCCATGCCATTTCCTAGATTTTTTAAACTGCCAATTTTAGCTTTACTTACGATATCACACCAGCACATATAATTATCCTCCCTTGAGAGCTAATATGAGAAATATACATAGTTTATATGACTATTTTACAACTATATTCGATAAATTTCAATATAGAAATGAAAAGAAATATAGGCTAGTGTTTCTTTTTTTACAATTACTTCCGATAACGATAATTTATCGGAAGTAATTTAAGGCGTAAGAATTGGGCCTAAGTCAGGCCCAATCATTAGTTTCAGGGTTTTTAGTTTTTACGTTTAAATGTATATGGTTCGTATTCTACTTCGTTTTTACGACCTGTCCACCAAGACCATAAGACTTTGGCGATTTTCCATGCAATACAACCTACGATGATACCTAATACTAATCCAGTTAATACATCTGTTGGATAATGTACAAATAAGTATACGCGTGCAAATGCTACTACGCAGGCTCCAATTAACGCTATAACGCCCCAGAATTTCTTTGCTGGACATATATTATTTAATCCTAAGTACAATGCTGTTGCAGCCGCAAATGATCCAAAACTATGCCCTGATGGAAATGAATATGTCGTTGCTGCTGGTGGCGGTGCTACCAATGGTACTTCAGGGAAATCTACAAAAGGTCTTAAACGCGCTACATGAGGTTTTAACCCTTGGTCGCCTATGATGAATACTAAGACTAAGGAAATGAACATTCCAAGGCCAATTACGCGATATTTCTTTTGAATCATTAATATAATAGAAATTAAGATCCATAAAGCACCTGCACTAGTTATTTTGGATAACCAGTACATGATTGGTGTTAAATAGGAACTAATAAAATGTTGTTGTATATAAAATATGACTGTATGGTCAAATTGTAAAATTGTATCCATAGTGAACCTCAACTTATGATTTTAATTGATAATTATTGAGAATGAAATGTGTAATTTTAGCGCTTTTAGGTATAAATACCTTACTACAAGTTAAAATAATAGCCTAATCTATGCATTCGGTCAATAGATTAGGCCATATTTAATAGAATGTTAATATTTATCTTTTTGTTTTACTCTTTGGTGAGTCTTTTTTTGTAGGTTCTGGTGCTGCAGGTTTCTTAGTAATAATCGTATCTACTGGATCATATGTAGACTCAAATACATCTGTTGTAGTGACCCAATTACCATATGTTATTGTACGATATGTATTAATTCTAAACCCAATGTGACCTTCTTCTGTACTGTCCTCTTTGGCAGAAGGGTCTATTTTGGTAATTGTTTGATTAGGAATATCTGTACGATCACCTATACTAATGGAAACGGATTTTGGTACGTCTTCTGGTACACCTATGATATATATAGTTAATTGGCCATTATTCATAACACTTAATACATATATATTATGGGCATATGGATTTCTAAATTGAAAGTCTAAATAACCATAAGCAACGGTTGCATCACGTCCTGCAGGAATATAGCTAACAGGTTCAAAATGAGGTGTCCGCTCAATGATGTTCATACCAGATAGTAATGCAGTGTTAAATAATGTAGAGCTAACTTGGCAAATACCGCCACCAATACCTGGTACTAATTTTCCATCAACAATAACTGGTGCATCATCATAGCCAGCTTCTGCAGTGCGTTCACCGACAACATCATTAAAGGAAAAGACTTCACCAGGTTTGATCAGTGTACCACTAATTTTGGTTGAAGCTAATTCAATATTATGTGTTCTATTGGCATTAGATGCATCAAAATTTGTAGTATAACTACCAAGAACAGCTGTTAACGGTTTTACATCATCATTTGTCACACGAACTGTGTCCTTAGATGTAAATTCTATAGAAATATTATTAAAATCATTTTCTTCTAGTTGTGTCTTTAATTTTTTTATTGTTTCATCAATATCAACGCGTTTTCCTTCTTTTGAAGGCGTCATCTTGACTTGACCATTTTCAACCGTTAATAACGCATCATGACCAGATACATCGATTTGCTTTGCTAGTTCTGTTAAATATGCTTTTGCAGTTACTTCATCCAATTTATATACTGGATTCATGTGCACTTTATAGATAAAGGCAGTGATTCTATGTATAAGGAGTGTTTTTAAATCATCTTCATAACCATAGGTAAAAATGTTAGATTTCGTACTATCTGTATCAAGCGTAATTCCTAAATCTTTTACGTTTACTTGTCGCGTACTTTGATTGGGAATTGTTATAGTAATTGTTTTATTATTACTAGCCTCTGTATGAATTAAGGAGCTAACAGCATCTCTAGAATATCCGGAGATATCTTGATCCTCATAATATAGGCCATATGTAATTGTGCCATCCGTAGGAATTAAGCTGCAACCACTAGTAAATAGACAAGAACCGATTAATACACTACATAATAATTGTTTTAAGTTCATCATTATATCTTTCAAATAAAATTCGTGAAATTTCGTTCAAAATCATCTAATTATAGCATAATTCCATGTTTCTATGTGATACAATAATAGCATAGTGTTAGTAAAAGGATTATATATGTCACAGTCTAAAGAAGAGAAAAAACATTTCTATTTGCGCCATAATGATGCGTTAATGAACAGTACAAAATTATCTATGAAAGCAAAACAAAGTATTTTACTTTCAAAGGCTGAAAATACGGTAAATGCCTATGAGTCAGATTGGGATGACTTCGTTGATTGGTGTAATTACCAAAAGGTATCCTATTTTCCCGCCACACCAGAAACAATCGTTAATTATATTAATGATCTAGCAGACTATGCAAAGGCCAATACGATTGCTCGTCGAATTAGTGCTATATCAGAAAACTATAATGCTTCTGGTTCTAGAGAAAATCCATGTATGTCCCCTCTAGTGAAGCAAGCTCTGCGGGGAATACGACGTTTAAAGGGAACCTTTCAACAAGGTAAGACACCTATTTTATTGGATGATATTGAAGATATTTTAGAATGTATCGATGTTAGTGATAGTCCAAAGATTCAGAAACTACGAGATAAAGCAATTTTGCTCATTGGATTTATGGGTGCTTTTAGACGCAGTGAAATTGCAGCCTTAACTGTAGAGAATTTAAAGTTTTCTCCACAAGGCCTTGAGATATTTGTCGCTTCATCTAAGGCTGACCAAGAAGGCCAAGGTGCTATTGTAGCGATTCCAAATCTACAAGGCTCTCCATTAGATGCCGTACGAGCTTTAAAAAAATGGTTAACTGCCAGTGGCATTACATCTGGACCTGTATTTCGAGGCTTTACTAAATCAATGTCATTACGGAAAACGGCAATTTCTGATAAGTCCATTGCAGAGATTGTAAAAAAATATATTTCTCTTATTGGTCTTGATCCTGCTATGTACGGCGCTCATAGCTTGCGTCATGGTTTTGCTACAACTGCGGCGGCCTATGGTGTTGAAGAACGTAATATCATGCGTCAAACACGCCATCATAGTGTAAATATGGTACGCCGCTATATTAATGAGGCGAATAAGTTTGTTGATAATCCTATTTCAACAATTTTCGAAAAAAGATTAAAATAATATCGTATAATGGAAATGGCTAGTATAGATGATTTTCTCATTGAAGAACATCTATACTAGCCATTTCGTATATATTTAATTTTGAGCCATATAGTCCATAGCTCGTGTTGGACTATCAGTTTTATATACAGGAACCTTTATTTTTGTTCCTGGTGTTAAATTCCCAGAATCAGAAATATTATTTAATTCCTTTACTGTATGTACTACCTCACGAACATCTACATTAGATGAAGTTGAACGTGATGCAATATCCCACAAGGTATCCCCAGATTTTACGGTAACCTCTTGAACACTGTGTGATTCCATAGCAGGAGTTGTTTGTTGATAACCTATAACCATTGCAAAACAGATACCAAGCATAATCATAATGTGTTTCATAATACATTACCTCTTTAATATATCGAACATAAAATTCAGAACGTTTGTTTGTTTACAATATGATAATAGCACACAAACGAATGTTCGGTCAAGCATTTTGAGAACAAATGTTTGCAAAAGTGTAAAAATACCTATATAATAAGGATATAAAGAAAATAATTATAGTATATACTTTTACATATCCCATTTTTAGTACATATATGGAGGTTCCTGTGAGACGCCCAGCTACTGATATTAATACAAAACAACGTCGTATATTAGAGTTTATTCGAGATTCTTTACATAATGAATATCGTTGCCCTACTGTTCGAGAAATTTGTGCGTATGTAGGTCTTAGTTCTACGTCCACTGTTCAATCACATTTAAATACGTTAGAAAAATTTGGGTATATTAAACGTGATCCTAATAAAAATCGTGCCATTACGATTTTAGATGAAGGAAAACCGAAGGTTTCTGTATCAAAAGAGAATAATGAAACCACTAGCTCTGATAATTTTGAATTCCTTGGTGCTGGATTAAAACAAGTTCCCCTCATTGGTACTGTACAAGCGGGTACACCAATTACAGCAGTCGAAAATTTGGAGGCTACTTTGACATTACCAGTTCAACTTACAGGTGATTCTGATTGCTTTATGCTTCGTGTTCAAGGCGAGTCGATGATGAATATTGGTATGTATGAAGGTGATATGTTAATTGTACGCCATCAAAATACAGCTAATAATGGCGATGTTGTAGTGGCTCGCATTGATGATGAAGCTACTGTAAAACGTTTTTATAAGGAAAATGGTCATATTCGTTTACAACCTGAAAATGATAACTTTGATCCTATCATCGTTGATGATTGTCATATAGAAGGCCTTGTGATTGGGTTAGTACGAGATAGAATATAACAAAAACCGGCAACGTATGTTGCCGGTTTTTTGTTATATTGAAATTTTGTCTCTACGTATACTAGCAAATATGGCACCTGATATGTTATGCCATACACTAAAAATAGCACCCACAAGAGTTGCAAGCGGATTTAAAGCGAAATTAGTTGCTGCTAATGTAACGGCTAACCCACTATTTTGCATACCTACTTCTATTGCTAATGCAGTGGTTTTATCGTATTTTAATTTAAGAATTTTTCCTACACTTAAACCTAATAGTAATCCTAATATATTATGTATACCAACCACAATAAGTGTTAGTAAACCAGAAATTAATAGTTTATCCCTATTAACTGCTATAATAGCTGCTATTAATAAGATAATAGCAATCATTGAAAATATAGGGCTTATACTAGTTAATGTATTAATATGTGATTTACAAATATATTGAATAACACCACCTAATAAGATTGGTCCAATGATGACTTTCACCATTGTAATCATCATTGGTAGCAATGCAACATCTACCCAAGCACCGCCAATATATAAAATTAATAATGGTGTTACAATGGGAGCTATTAATGTCGATGTAATTGTCATTCCTACTGATAGAGGTACATCACCTTTAGCGATATAGGTAATAACATTACTAGCTGTTCCTCCAGGACAACAGCCAACTAATATAACCCCAATTGCAATATCTGGAGGTAAGGTAAATACATGACAAATTCCCCATGCTAATAAAGGCATAATTGTATATTGTGCAAGAACACCAATGCAAATATCTTTTGGATGTCTAAAAATATTACATAGATTTTCAAACTTAATAGTGAGACCCATACCAAACATAGCGATCCCCAGTAGAAAAGGTGTATAAGCAACAGCCCATGTAAAATATTCGGGCAAAATATAGGCCAAACATGAAAAGCCTATGATAAGGATCATTAAGTACTTGGAAATTAAATGAGTTAGTGTTTGTATATAGTTCATAACTTCTCCTCTCTAATTTGCATCGAAAGAGAAGTTATCTATAAGGCGTGTAGATCCAATATATACAGCCATTGCAACCAATACTGGAGATGTAATCTCGTGAACTGGTTGCATTGTGATAGCATCAACAACTGAAATATAATCAATTTTTGCTAATGGCTCTGTAGCAACTATATTCGTCATAGTATCAATAATACTATCAGCAGAGATTCCACGTTTTATAGATTGTTTTCCTGCTTGAATAGCTTTATATAATATTGTAGCTGCTTTTCTCTCTTCTTTAGATAAATATGTATTGCGAGAAGATTTTGCTAACCCATCTGATTCACGAACAATTGGAACTCCAATTATATTGACTGGGAAATTTAAATCAAAAACCATTTTACGAATAATAGCTAATTGTTGTGCATCCTTTTCACCAAAGTAAGCATTGGTAGGTTGAATTATATTAAAGAGTTTCGCTACTACGGTACAAACCCCTTGAAAGTGAATTGGTCTACGAACACCACACAATGTATCAGATAATTCGATAATATTTACAAAGGCTTTTTTATCATGATACATTTCATCTGGACTAGGCGTAAATATTATATCAACGCCATGCGATTCACATAGTGCTGTATCTCTATTTAGATCACGTGGATATGAACTTAGGTCTTCATTTTCACCAAACTGAGTTGGGTTGACAAATATAGATACTACAACTTTATCATTATTTTTTCTCGCTTCATCAATTAATGCAGCATGACCATCATGTAAATATCCCATGGTAGGAACAAATCCAATTGAATACCCTTGTTTTTTCCAAGTGTCTATTATATTTCGTACTGTTTTTATTGTAGTTAAAACTTCCATAAGAATTCCTCCGTTTTTGTAAATATGAAGATAGTCCTATACAGTCTACTGTAATTCGATCAATGATAATTATTTTTGATCAACTAATAAACCATGTTTTTCATAGTTTTTTATATGACTTATCTTGTTCTTTTCATCTACAAATACAACGAGAGGCTTATGGCTCTCAACTTCAGTTTCGTTATATGCTGCATAGCACATGATAATTATTTTATCATTAACTTGTACATGACGTGCAGCAGCTCCATTTAAACAGATAACACCACTACCAGAATCTCCAGCAATCGTGTATGTATTAAATCGTGCTCCATTATTAACATTTACAATTTGAACTTGCTCATATTCTCGTATGCCAGATGCATTCAAAAGATCTGTATCAATAGTAATGCTCCCTACATAATCAAGTTCAGCTTGTGTCACAGTTGCTCTGTGAATTTTACTTTTTAACATTGTTAGTTCCATGTTAAACTCCTTGTGTTTTAAATGTAACCGCCATATGGTCGGTTCTAACGTTCACAATTTGTGTGTTTATCATGAATTAACAGTAGACTAGAGTATAGTTAAAATAAATACTATCTCCATGTGAGATTATATCATAATACACTGTTTATACATATAAAATATATTTATAGTTGTCAGGTTAAATATTTATCATATTATATTATAAATGTAAAAAACCAGTAGCTACATATTGTAGTTACTGGTTTTTATACGCATAAATTATTTTTGATATTCAGCTAATGCCTTATCAATGTATGCGGCTTCTTCTTGAGAAGGTTCACACAGAGGTAAATTGAATATACCCGCTGGTAAACCCAATTTACGAGCTGCATATTTAACTGGAATTGGATTTGTTGTAATGAACATAGCCTTAGTAATGTCAGCTAATTTTTGATGTAATTGGGTTGCTTTTTTATTATTTCCCTCTTCAAAAGCAGCAATCATATCATTCATATCTTGGCCTGCCACATGTGATACTACAGAAATAACACCGGTGCCGCCAACGGAAAGAATTGGTAATGTAAGACCATCATCTCCGCTATATACCATGAAATCATCACCAGGCATTAAACGCTTGATTTCAGAAGCAATCATCAAATTACCACTAGCCTCTTTAATAGCACAAATATGTGGATATTCTTTATGGAGACGAGCTAATGTAGCTGGAAATATTCCAGTTCCTACACGACCAGGGACATTGTATACCATGATTGGCAACGTTGTAGCCTCAGCAATGGATTTAAAATGTAAATATTGACCTTGTTGATTAGGTTTATTGTAATACGGTACAACAACTAATAATCCATCAATACCAGGAATCGCAGATACTTCTTTTACAAAGTCTACAGAACCTTTTGTATCATTGGAACCTACGTTAGCTATGATGGTACCTTTATCTCCGCAGGATTCAGCAACGGCTTTAAATAAAGCAATCTTGCTTTCACGGGACATAGTAGGATTTTCACCTGTGGTACCACAAACAACTAAGCCATCAGACCCATGATTCAATAGATGTTTTGCAATGGCTACGGTATTTTCAATGTTTACTGATCCATCACCATTAAATGATGTAATCATAGCCGTTAATACACGACCAAAGGTTTTCATATGTTTCTCCCCCTTGATAGATATTAAAACGCTTCCTTTTCTACCAAGTATTCTGCAATTTGCAATGCATTTAATGCAGCACCCTTACGAATTTGGTCACCTACGATCCAGAAATTCATGCCTTTATCATTGTATAAATCTTTACGGATACGACCGATTTCACAGTCATTTTGATTAGATGTATATAGTGGCATAGGATATTCTTGTTCTGCTGGATTATCTTTTACTTGTAATCCTGGGAATGCAGCACAAGCCTTGCGGAATGCTTCTACAGATACTGGTTCTTCTGTTTCTACTAATACGGATTCAGAATGAGAACGATATACTGGAACACGAACAGTTGTTGGCACTACTTGAATAGTGTCATCATGAAGAATTTTGTGTGTTTCATTTACCATCTTCATCTCTTCTTTAGTATAATCGTTTTCTAAGAATACATCAATTTGTGGTAACAAATTGAACGCAATTGGGAAATGTTTAGGTGCAGAACCTGTTGGCAATAAATTTGCTGTCATTTCTTTACCTTCAGCATATTCTTTTACTTGGTTTTGAAGTTCTTCAATACCTTCTTTACCAGCACCAGATACAGCTTGGTATGTAGATACTACAATGCGTTTAATTGGAGAAATATCATGCAATGGTTTTAAGCCAAGGCTCATGATGATTGTAGAACAGTTTGGATTGGCAATGATACCCTTATGTTTCAAAATATCTTCAGGGTTAACTTCAGGTACAACGAGTGGTACTTCCGGATCCATACGGAATGCACTGGAGTTATCAATAACAATAGCACCGCGTTTAGCTGCTTCTGGTGCTAATGTTTTAGAAATAGAGCCACCTGCAAATAACGCAATATCGATGCCATCAAAGGATTCAGGTTTTGCTTCTTCGACCACATAGGTTTTCCCATTAACTGTAAGTTCAGTACCAGCAGAACGAGCAGAAGCCAATAGTTTTAAATTTTCATAAGGAAAATTACGCTCTTCAATAAGTGTAATAAATTCTGCCCCTACTGCTCCAGTGGCACCAAGAATTGCAAGATTAGGTTTTTTCATTGTGTATCTCCTCAATTAATCAATTGTAGTTCAGTATTATAAATAATGTTCTAAGCCATATGTTAAACCTGGTTTAGAGGCAATTTTCTTACATGCTAGAACGACACCAGGCATGAAGGATAAACGGCTTAAGCTATCATGACGAATTGTCAATGTTTCATCATAGCCGCCAAATAATACTTGTTGGTGTGCTACATAACCAGGAAGACGAACACTATGGATAGTTACATTGTCGACTTTTGCACCACGTGCACCTGGTAAACTTTCACGTGTTAAATCTTCAGAGCCTGTCACATTAGCAGCCTCTTTTGCATCATTGATTAATTTAGCCGTCAAAATAGATGTACCAGATGGAGCATCATATTTATGGTTGTGATGCAATTCAATAATTTCTACATCAGGGAAATATGGCGCTAATTCAGCAGCCACTTTCATCATCATAACAGCGCCTAATGAGAAATTAGGTGCTACCAAACAATTGGCATTATGTTGTAAACCGATTTCATTCAATTCGTTTCGTTGTTCTTCAGTTAGACCTGTTGTGCCTATTACAATATGCACGCCAGCACTAAGAATTTTTTTAGCATTTTCGAAAATGACAGCAGGATTTGTGAAATCAACGATAACGTCAGGTTTATTATCGCCTAATACTTCGTCAATAGTTTCAGCCATTGTGATATGTAATGGTTCAATTCCTGCTACAGTGCCCACATCTTGACCTGCTTTAGATGGATCGATGCCACCTACTATTGTCAATTCAGAATCTGCATGTACTGCTTTTACGACTTCGCGGCCCATTTTGCCGCCTGCACCGTTTACCATTACTCTAATCATATTTACCTCCAAAAAAGCCAGTGGAGGCATCCACTGGCTTAATATATACGATATATGACACATCGTTCATTAAACAAGAATTATGATAGCACTCCACCAATGTAATATTGGTGACAGTCGTCTACCTATTAAATAGACAACCAGCACGATGATTTGGCTGTCATCCCACTTCGGCAAGTACACCTTTTATCATGAATCAATGTTTGCCGGCTCCTCATGATGACTATTTATACCCGCGCCTCTACCTTATTATTGAGTTAATATAATAAGTATAAGTAATTATGCGTATTTAGTCAATGAAAATGGTCAATAAGTTCTTGCGCAGCAGCAAGTGCTGTATGAGACATTCCCTTGCCGGACATCATGGATGCGATTTGTGAAAGCCGTTCTTCCTTGCTTAATTCAGATAATGTTGAAATAGTACGGCCTTCTTGTTCTTGTTTAGATAAATGATAATGCTGTTTTGCAATACTTGCTGTTTGTGGTAAATGAGTAATACAAAATACTTGATTTGTCTTGGAGAGAGCTAAGATTTTTTCAGCTACCTTCAATGCTATATCTCCACTTATACCGACATCGATTTCATCGAATACAAGTGTTTTGTGATTGTCTGTACGGAATACGGATTTTAGTGCCAGTGCAATACGAGCTAATTCACCACCAGATGCAACTTTATGTAATGGTAGCAACTGTTCCCCTTTATTAGCGGTAAATAATAATTCAATTGATTTAGCGCCTAATGGTAAGAGTTCTTCACTTTCATCTATGAAAAAACGAATATCCCCTTTTTCCATACCTAAATCAACAATTTCTGCTCGTAGTTGTTTAGCAATGACATCTGCATTTTCACGACGTATAGCAACTAATGCTGCTAAAGCTATTTTTGCAACCCTTTCTTTTTCCACGAACTGTTGTTCTAAAGCACCTTGTTCACAAACTTCGGATTCTAATTCCTCTAAGCGTTGTTGTGCCTTTTCTTCATAATTTAATATATCTTGGACTGTTTCGCCGTACTTCTTTTTAAGACCATAGATTACGGAGTCTCTATCTTGGCAGTAAGCATAGCGTTCTTCGTCATAACTAATAGAATCTCGGTAGCGATCAAGAGATTGAGCAGCTTCTTCTAATTGAAAGTATGCGGAATTAACGAGTTCAGAGATTTCTTTAACCTCATCATCATATTTTACTAGATCATTTACTTCTACCTTGATAGCATTAACCGTGTCTAATAATGGATGCCTGCCTCCATAAAAAGCATCATAGCATGAACCAAGTACCTTATCGATGTGATCGAAGCTATCTAAACGTTTCAGTTCTTCCGCAATAGCTTCATCTTCGCCTATTTGTAATCCCGCCTCTTCTATTTCATCAATTTGAAAACGAAGCATATCAAGTTCACGAGCCCGTTCAGCCATGTGTTCAGATAAATTATCTAGCGCTTGCTTGGCCTCTTTATATTCTTTATAGGCTGCTTTATATTCTTTATAAGCCTTACTACCAACTTGGTTATAACTATCTAAATACTCATGATGTGAATCAGGATTTAATAATTTTTGATTACTGTATTGACCATGAATATCTGCTAATAATAGACCAATCTCTTTAAGCGCTTTTAAAGGAATGGGTTGATCATTTGCCAATATGATAGATTTACCAGATGTATTAAAGGACCTAGATAGAATTAGTTGATTGTCCTCTACTAATATATTTTTTGATTGTAATAAATCTAATAAACTTTGGTGATTGGCAATATCGAATATGCCATCTATAACAAAACTATCTTTACCATGACGAATAAACTCGCTGCTAGCGCGTTCTCCTAATAGAATACTGAAAGCATCCATTAATATGGATTTACCTGCCCCAGTTTCGCCGGTAAAGATAGTTATGCCATCTTTAAATGAAATATTCATTTGCTCAATCAACGCAAAATTTCGAATGCTCATTTGCGTCAACATATAATTACTAATCCTTCATTAAATCTTGAATTCTAGAAAGAATTGCAGGTACCTCAGCTTCGGAGCGTGCGATAAGTAAAATCGTGTCGTCCCCTGCAAGTGTGCCAATTAATTCTGACCATTTAGCATGGTCAATCGAAAATGCTACAGATTGAGCAGAGCCAGGAATCGTATGTAGCACGACTTGATTTAAGCTATGATCAACCTTGATTAAGGAGTCTTGAAATAAGCGGTTTATACGACTACGCGATAACACCACATTTTCCTCTGGAGATAATGCATACCGATAATGTCCATCGCCAGTAGGTATTTTAATTAACATTAATTCTTTGATGTCACGAGAGACAGTAGCCTGTGTTACTTCTATGCCTTCTTGTAATAAGGCAGCTGCTAACTCCTCTTGTGTCTCAATCGCCTTAGACTGAACGATTTCCTTAATTTTGTTATAACGATAGCGTTTCATTTTTTGCTCCCTTTTTTAAACTTGCACATAAAAGAGAATAGTATCTTTCTTACATTATTATACCATATATTCAAAATTAATATATGGTATATTCCGTATATACCATACGTGTTATGCATATTGTACTAATAATTAATAATTAGTTAATTTATGGAGTTTTTACCTCTTATAAACACACATAATATATGGTTCATCTATTTATAGAGAATTTATGATTAACGATTTTTACAGGTGTGTTGCATAAATAAAAGACCCTTTAATGGGTCTTTTATTTCATATTATGCATTTTTAGTATAGTAAAAGTATAGATTATTTTACTATACGTATAAGATAGCTGTTATGGGAATTATCGTTTTTGAATTAAATATAATTCAGGTGGATTGTTAGCTTGATTTATGGGATGCCAATGGCATACATTATACTTTGCTTGATCTAACTGTGCTATATATTCATGCAATACCTCTTTCTCTTCCATCCCCTCCGGTGTGCCAGGATATGCCACGATAGTAATGATTCCATCTTTAGCGAGTTTAGGAAATGCATTGTTTAGAGCCTCAATCGTATTATGAGGGCGTGTTATGATGCTATGATCTCCACCGGGTAAATACCCTAAATTAAATATAATTAAATCAATGGTATTTTCTTTGATTTCTTGATGAAGTGCAATGTCGTGAGAATTGTGTAAAAATGTAATTGTTACATTTGACTGCAATTTCTTGGATGCTAGTAATTCCCTGCTAGCACTGACAGCCTGTTCTTGAATGTCTATGCCATATAAATGACACTCAGGTTGAGCTCGTTCTGCTAAATACAGTAAATCATGGCCATTACCACATGTTGCATCCACTACAACAGAGGCAGATTTCATAATACGATCCCAAATAAGATGTTGAAATTGAACTGCATTGTTGATATTAATCATATGCGTTCACACTCCTTATAATAACTCGTCCCTACGAGATGCTAATTTTTTAAATAATGTGCCAAAGAAACATTGATCTTTAAATCGAACAAATAAACAATACACAGGATTCGATGAAATATGTAAAGCTTCTTTGTTAGTAAATGAATAGTCAAATGTACCATCTATGCATATATGCAATTTAGGTTCACGTTCAGGCATTGTAATTTGAATCGTATCATGTTCTTCTAAGACCATAGAGATGCCTTGAATTAAATGTGGCGCAACTGGGGTTATAATAATAGACCGATTATCTGGCTTCATAATAGGACCACCAGCGGATAAATTATACCCTGTAGAACCTGTAGCTGATGAAATAATCAGTCCATCAGAAGGATACATCTGCGTATGTTGTCCATTTACAGCTAAATTGATACGCGCCATTTTAGCAGGTTCAGAACGTGTAATAACGACTTCATTAATAATTGGGACTAAGTCTTCTCTTGTTCCGTCTTCCCTATCTATATAGGCATGAAGATGGCCTCGTTTTTCAATTGTATAGTCACCTTGAGCAATGCGTTTAATATGACTTTGTAATTGATGGACTTCAATTTGATTTAAGAAACCAAGTTCCCCTAAGTTAATACCACATACAGGAATATTATAAGAGAAAATTTGACGTGCTAAATGGATGATGGTGCCATCGCCACCAAAACTAAATGCTACATCAATATGTTTAAAAATCTCTGGCCTAGGAAGTACATTTTCCTTTGGTATTTGTAATACCTTGTAAGTATCAGGTCTTTCAAGATCATCTGGTAAATATACTTCTATTTGCTCTTCTCTACAGATATGAGCTGCCATTTTAAGGACGGCCATGATTGTACTTTTACCCATATTAGGGAAAAAACCAATACGCATATATCTATCTCCTATAGCGTGTGAGCCTCATCTACAACTGCTGTAATTAATTCATTAGTTATAGATAATGCACCTTCTTCAGATTTAGTAAAATATCCTAAAAACTCAATATTGCCTTCTGTCCCTTTAATTGGTGAGAAGGTTAATCCATGTAAATATAATTTGCAATCATACGCAACCTGTAATATACGTGAAAGCACCTCTTCGTGTACGGCTCTATCTCGAACAATACCTCCCTTGCCAACCTTTTCTTTACCGGCTTCAAATTGAGGCTTGATGAGAGCTACTAATGAACCTGTATCTTTTAATAGTGTTGTCGCTACAGGCAACACCTTATCAAGAGATATAAAAGCTACATCAATAGAAATAAAATCTACTAGCTCACCTAATTGTTCTGCAGTAACCGCACGTATATTTTGCTTTTCCATGTTGATTACGCGTTCATCTTGACGTAGTTTCCAAGCTAATTGGTTATAGCCTACATCAATGGCAAACACCTTGGATGCACCATTTTGTAATGCACAATCTGTAAATCCACCCGTGCTAGCTCCAATATCAACCATAACAGCACCAGTTAGATCAATAGGATATATTTGAATAGCTTTTTCTAATTTCAGCCCCCCACGACTTACATATGGTAAGGTATTACCTTTCACTGTAATATTTGCATCTACAGGAATTTTAGTACCAGCCTTATCAATTCGTGTTGTATCCATAAAGATTTGACCAGCCATAATAGCGGCTTTTGCTTTTTCACGACTTTCAAATAAGCCTCGGTTAACAAGGAGAATATCTAAACGTTCTTTATTACTCATATGACACCATTATATATATAGAAATATTGAATATAAGCTATTAGAATACCTAATACTAAACCACCGAATACTTCAACTGGCGTATGACCTAGTAATTCTTTTAAAGCAATTTCTCGGTCTTTTAAAATAACAGGAATATTTCGTTTACTAAAATACTCCACAATTTGGTTTAATATTTGTGCTTGGCGACCTGCTTGGCGACGTACACCAGATGCATCATACATGACTACAATCGAAAATACTAATGCTACCACAAATATATCAGTAATACCATTATTTTTAAAGTACAGTGCGGCAGTAGTGGAAATAACAAAGGATGTATGTGAGCTAGGAAACCCTCCTGAACCTACTAAACGTTCAAAGCGCAATGTACGATAGCGGACAAGTTGCCATAAGAATTTAATGGCTTGTGCTGAAAACCAGCCCCAAAATGCCGCTTGCGCTATATAATTATGACAAATTTCCTCTAAAATATGGTACATATAACTTCATCCTTTAATGTTTAATGTGTACGATCCATTAAATAATCAATAATAGCACTTAATATATGAGTATCATCTTCAATTGTTGCTAGAGCAGCATGTGCTTTTTGTGCGACCACATGCGCTTCATTACGTGCCTCATCTAGCCCCAATAATGAAACATAAGTAGATTTATCTTGTCGTATATCACTACCAGGTGTTTTACCTAACTCTTCAATGGTTCCCGTTACATCAAGAATATCATCTGTAATCTGGAATAGCAAACCGAGACAATTAGCATATGTCATATAGGCTGCATATTTTGCTTGGTCAGCATTAGATAGGATAAGTCCTAATTCAATAGCCGCATTAAATAAAGCGCCTGTTTTTCCACTATGCAAAACTTTTAATTCCTCTAGTGGGATATGTTTACCTTCAGATAGTAAATCGAAAGCTTGTCCACCTACCATGCCTTCAGGACCAGCAGCAGTCGCTAAACATTGGATAGCCTTGATTTTTTGCTCAGCTGATGCGGTTGTATTTTCAGTACAAAGTTGAAATGCATAGGTCAATAAACCATCACCTGCTAAAATTGCCATACCATCTCCGTATACCTTATGGTTAGTTAAATTGCCTCGGCGATAATCATCATTATCCATGGCTGGTAAATCATCATGAATTAGTGAATATGTATGAATACATTCCAATGCACATAAGAACTCTTTATATAATGATGCATCAACCTTCATTGCATCTAAAACGGCTTTGGTTAAGATGGGACGAATCCGCTTCCCCCCTTGTAATAAACTATAGTTCATGGATTCATATAAACGTTTATATTCTGGTATAGGCGAATTTAATACGGTACTTAACCATTGCTCAATCGATTGTTTGCTAGATTCTAAATATGTCTTTAACATAGCTCATTACTCTCCGATGCGTACCTCTTCGATAATCTGTTGGATTTCACCTTCCACAGAATCCAGCATATCTGCACATTCCTTCACTAAGGTTAAGCCTTTTTTATATTGATTTAACAACTCTGACATAGATAATTCACCATCGTCGAGTTGGCGAACAATATCTTCAAGAGCTTTATATTTTTTTTCATAACTTTTCAGTGATGTTGCCATCCGGTAATACCTCCTCTACAACTGCTTTTATAGAACCATCACGCAATGTAATGTTAAATACATCTCCTTTGGCCATATTGTGAATTGAACTTATGGTGTGTCCCTCTTTTTCTATTTTAGAATAGCCTTTCACCATTAAATGGATTGGATTTTGTAGTGATAATTCCTGTGTTAATAGTGAAAGTTTATGCTTTTCCTGTTGCCATCGTTGTGACGCTAGGGATTGCAATTTCTCCCTATAGGATTGTAGGAGAGAATTTTGCTTATGCAGTAATTGTAATGCAGGAAACCCGAGGCGACGATTAAAAATCGTACTTAATTCAATACGTTTTTGCTGTAATGTTTGATCCATTACATACTGTAAATAATCAAGTTTTTGTTGTAAATTCTGTTGCAATGTAGTCAACGGAAGCACTGCAATTTCTGCGGCATGACTAGGTGTAGCACCACGCATATCAGCAGCGTAATCAGCTAATGTATAATCTGTTTCATGACCTACTGCAGAAATAATAGGTGTAGATGCATTGTAAATAGCTTCGATAACAACTCTATCGTTAAAACACCATAAATCCTCCATTGAACCACCGCCGCGACCGACGATAATGACATCAACATCTGGATCTTTATCAGCTGCTTCAATTCCCTTAGCTATAATTGGACCTGCTGTTGTTCCCTGAACTGGTACAGAGAATAATTTAAATTGCATAAGCGGATTTCTATGTTCACTAATATGTAATATATCGTGTAAAACAGCACCTGTAGAAGATGTGACAATACCAATACAACTTGATAAAACTGGTATTGGTTGTTTATGTGCCTCATCAAAATAGCCTAATGCAGATAATTCCCTTTGCAGAGCATCGAATTCAAGCTGCAACGGGCTTTTAGAGCCAACCTGCATATCTGATGCGATAAGATTTAAACGGCCCATTTTGTTATAGAAATTAACTGATGCCTTGATGGTTACTAATAATCCGTTTTGAAATGCATTAGCGAGTCCTTTGCTTTGAACCGTGCTAGACCACATTGTTACATCTATAGATGATTCCTCATCCTTTAAGGAAAAGTACACATGACCGCTACTATGACGCTTAGCATTTGTTATCGTACCACTAACATAGACATTTTTTAGGAGATACTCCCTATCTATTGTTCGTTTTATTAAGTTATTTAATTGGGTAATACTCAATACATTCACGATATACCTACTTTTGTGTTGCTAAGAATGCCCCGTAAGCATTGCCTGTAGCATTGTCGACAGAGAATTTAGGATTAGCAAAATGAACCGTTACGTTATTCTTATGACAAAAACCATTAAGACGATTGCGTAGTATAGAATTACTCATTACACCACCAACAGCAATTAATGTTGATACTGGTGTATGTTTGAGATGATAGGTTAATAATTTTTCTAGAGAATTTCCTATGCAACTAAATAGTGCCTTACTTATAGATGCAGGTGACGCCCCTTTTTCAATATTACGTAGTGCAGCACTACAAGGACCAGCAAAGCTAATCCATCCTTCTTTGACAGAGGAAGGTAACGGATCATACGTATCTGTTTGTGCAGAAAGTATTTCTAATTCTTTGCCACAAGGAAATTGAATACCTAATGCAACCCCTACACGATCGACAAATTGTCCACCTTGTAGATCCTTTGAACCACCGATAATAGAGCTTTCAAAAACACCCTTACCTTTATATTCTGTTAAAACAAGTTCTGTAGTACCACCAGAAAGATGTAAGCTATAGAATGGATGCGTAGGGACATGTCCAATTTCCCTTAGGGCTGCTAAAATATGATTTTCTTGATGCGCAAATTCATACATTGGTACTTGCATCATATGACTTAGTGCTCTAGCGAAACCATGACCAACAAGAAAGGCCGGCATATAGGAATCATCAGAGCGTCTAGGAAAGGCACTAACACCAATACCCGATAATGGAACTTGAGGTAATTCTTCGATAAGACGAGGCAATACCTTTGTATGTTGAAACACCATATTAGATTGTTGAAGTCCCTTCATTCCGGGCTTTACATCTAAAATTTTTCGAGCTTCCCCTACTATATTTAGTTCATCATCAATAATGGCACAGCTTGTCGTATAACAGCTTGTGTCAATTCCTAGAAAATATCGTTTCATTATTTACTCTTATTATAAGCATCTAGAATCGCATTAATTAATTTATAAGATGCATCAGATCCAAAGGATTTTGCTAATTGTACAGCCTCATTGATAACAATAGATGGAGATACATCTTCACTATTGTAGTTAAGTTCCCAAATAGCAAGACGTAAAATGGCGCGATCTACTTTATCCATAAGTTCAAATTTTCGTTTTGTACAATATGGTTCAAGTAGTGTGTCGATTTCTACAAGATGTGATAATACACCATCGATTATTTGGTTTGCATAGGCAATATCCATAGATAATGAAATTTCTCCATCTGGGAAGATCACATCATCCTTGGAGGTATGAAATTCATTTGCATATAGAACTTGGAATGCATATTGACGTGCTTCACGTCTATTTCTCTTTTTAGACATATTGTCTCCTTATTCTTTGATAATTCCTTCAATATGTACATCAACCTTTACGTGATCAAGGTCAAGCGTATTCTTTAATGTTTGTTTAATTTCAGACTGCAATTGTTTCGCAATATATATTACATTATATCCGTATAGACAACGTACATACACATTAATCTCTATAAAACCTTTTCTATGTTTTACATTAATGCCTGGTAAATTTTTTTGTCCAAAAGCATTCGTTATACCATCTACAATTTCATCATATAAACGTGGACTTAAGGAGTGAATACCAGGAATTGTACTTAAGGGTTTAATAG